>NZ_CAKLCK010000028.1:0-25939 GCF_921292965.1 Allocatenococcus thiocycli | reverse complement strand
TGCTCTACCGACTGAGCTATCCGGGCGACGAGGTGTATTAAACGGTTTTTCGCTTCTTAGGTCAACAATAAAATTCAAATAAAATATCGTTTGATGAAATTGTGCTCGGAGTGGGCTGTTTTTATGCGTTTTAAATGGTGATACACCTTGCTTTAAGCGTTCTTGGGAATTAAACGATGAGTTTGTTTGCCTGATTAGTAAGCCAAAAATAATAAAGCACGTTTGAAAACGTGCTTTAAGTTAGTAAATTGGCTCTAAGCTAGTGCTTTACAGAGAACTTATTGACCCATCCTTCCAGATCATTCGCTAAAGAAGCCAGGCTTTGAGTGCTTGATTGACTCTCTGTGACCACTGAATTTAGCTGATAACCGCTTTCTTCAATCAGGTTTATGCGGTGTGCAATATCGTCGCTGACATGGGTTTGCTCCGCAGCGGCCGTTGCGATTTGTTGGCTCATTGTCGTAATGGCTTCTAATGCTGTCACTATCTGTTGTAGAGCTTCAGAAGCACTTTGGGACTGTGTGACTGTGCTTTGACTGGTCTCGGCGCAAATCTCCATTGTTTGGATAGCATGGCGAGAACCTTGCTGGAGGTTTGAGATCATGTTCTGGATCTCTTTTGTACTATCTTGAGTGCGGCCAGCAAGTTTGCGAACTTCATCGGCCACAACAGCAAACCCTCTGCCTTGCTCACCCGCGCGAGCGGCTTCAATGGCTGCGTTTAGCGCCAGTAAGTTAGTTTGCTCTGCGATATCACCAATGACGTCTAAAACCTTGACGATGTTGTTTACATCCTGATCTAAATTAGCTACCGCCAGACTGGCTGTATTTAATTGATTTGCAAGTCCCTGGATATTATCCACTGTACTGCAGATTAGTGATTGAGTTTGTTGGCTTTGTTTGTCTGCTTCATCCGTATTTCGCGCGGTATCATTTGCTGACGTTGCGACTTGATTAGCTGATGACGCCATTTCTGTCATCGCTGTCGCAATCATAGCGGTTGATTCCTGTTGTGATAGGGTCAAATCAGCAATGGTTCCAGAGCGAGATTCAACTGCGGATAACTCTGAGCGCAGAGCGAGCATAGAACTATCGAGATTCGTTACCATTGTGGCCAGAGACTGACTCATGTTTTGCACAGCATCGTAAATACTATCTTTTGGGGCTACCGTATCGAAACTTGTCTGTATATTGCCCTGAGAGACTGCCTGAACGGCTTGGCGTACGTCATGAGGCTCTCCTCCTAATACGTTCAGCATCTTGCGGATAGCGATGATTAGGCTGGTAAGAATAGCACCTGCGATGAAGAGGCATAGAATGAGTTGCCATTGTGCAGTAGCCCAAAATCGTGCATTTACCTCGTTAAATCCAATACCAGTACCAACAACCCATCCCCAGTGAGGCGTTTTTTCTGCTATTGAATGCTTCTCTTCAATGCTTCCGTCGGTTTGTGTTTGGCTCCATGTATATTCGACAATTTGGCCTGTTTTGTTATCCAAAATATCTAATATTAATTGGCCAACGCTATTGTTATTGCTGTCTTTGAAGTCATGGAAGCTGGTGCCATGCAGTTGTGGATCGAGAGGCGCAGCGACAAATACCATGTTCTCATCGGCAACATAAACGTATTCATTGTCTTTATAGATATTGTTGCGAAGCAGGCGAGTCGCCAGTGCTTTTGCTTCATCTTCCGGAAGTTCACCACTTGCAGCCATTGCTTCTACTTCGGTCAGAATGCTATATGCGCTCTTGAACAGTTCTGTCACTCGAGCTTTGTTATCAAGGTTACTTGCAACTCTCAGAGTCCATAAACCAGTAGCGGTTAATGCGAGCAACGCCAGCAATATAATCGCAGACAGTAAATAGGCTTGAGTTTTTAGTTTCATATTTGGGCTCACAAATTTTTTAGTTGCTATGCAAAGCATGGCTTATTTTAGAAATTGAATAGACAAGGCATCTTATTGAAGAAGGAAATGAGCGCCTACAAGTGCTTGTTTAAACTATGATGGAGATTAAATTTTTATCGTGAAATAAGTTTTTCAAGAAGTGAGCTTTATATGTGGGGGCGGGGCTATGAGTGAAAGTCGTGATTGGGTAGGGGAGAATGTATAGATAAAAAAAAGCCGCATCATGTGATGCGGCTTCTTGAAAGTGGCTCCTCCTGCTGGGCTCGAACCAGCGACCTGCGGATTAACAGTCCGTCGCTCTACCAACTGAGCTAAGGAGGAACTATTCTGTTTGTGTCTTGCTAATCAATTAAATTAAGCAAGTGCACCAAATAATGGTGCCTCGAGGCGGAATCGAACCACCGACACGAGGATTTTCAATCCTCTGCTCTACCGACTGAGCTATCGAGGCAAAAGAATGGTGCCGACTACCGGAATCGAACTGGTGACCTACTGATTACAAGTCAGTTGCTCTACCTACTGAGCTAAGTCGGCACACTTTATTCTTTTTAGAAGAGTGGACTCTTCTTTTTTAGAATTCCAACTAAATGAAACTCTAGAAATTGGCTCCTCCTGCTGGGCTCGAACCAGCGACCTGCGGATTAACAGTCCGTCGCTCTACCAACTGAGCTAAGGAGGAATTATTCTTTTAACAACAAAAAGTTGTTTGTGTCTTGCAAATCAAATTAGATTAAGCAAGTGCACCAAATAATGGTGCCTCGAGGCGGAATCGAACCACCGACACGAGGATTTTCAATCCTCTGCTCTACCGACTGAGCTATCGAGGCAAAAGAATGGTGCCGACTACCGGAATCGAACTGGTGACCTACTGATTACAAGTCAGTTGCTCTACCTACTGAGCTAAGTCGGCACACTTTATTCTTTTAACTATTGTCCGTGCTAAACACCAACAATTAATAAACTGTGGTGCCCGGAGGCGGAATCGAACCACCGACACGAGGATTTTCAATCCTCTGCTCTACCGACTGAGCTATCCGGGCAACGGAGCGCTATTAAACGGATTTTCCTGCTTTCCGTCAACCACTTTTTTTAAATAATTTCAAAAAAGTGGTTGTTCGAACGCTTTTTGTTCAACTCGTGCTAGAAAGTTTGCACAGAGTTAAATTCCTTTTTGAAATTTGTAACTTTTTCTAGGTAGCGTCGTGCTTCTGCATTGGGATGTTTTTTAGTTAGTGCCCAATAAACCTGGTTAGGTTGCAGAGAATTCAGATCCCGCATCGCACGTTTTCGGTCACTGCGGTTAAAGGTATTGAGAACGCCACCAGTACCGCCGTTGTACGCGGATATCATGCTGTATTCGAGCGAGGTAGGGTGACTGACCTCTTTTAAATAACGATTCTTCAAGATATAGAAGTAAGCGGTTCCGGTATCAATATTGTTTTCTGGGTTAAACAAATACTCTGGACTTGGTTGGCCCGAGCGATTTTTTACCAGCGCGAAAACGTCTCTGCCTGCTGTTTTTGGTACGACTTGCATCAAGCCATAGGCATTCGCCCAACTGACGGCATATGGATTAAAACTGCTTTCTGTTTTGATAATGGCGTAAATTAGATCTTCGGGGATGTCGTATTTCTCTGCAGCTCGGCGCACGATGTTCGCATATTGATAGCTGCGTTGGATGAAGTGATCTTCCACCATGGGAATTTCTACGTAGTACGCTTTTTTGAAGTCGACGTCTTTGGTTTTTATTTCGTGGTTAATCAGGTAATCGGCAAAGCGGTTAGCTCGCCATGACCACTGAATCGGTTTCTTATCTTGGTCGACGACTTGTTTGTAGAGAAAAGGCTGACCTTCAAGTTTGATATCTTTTGAAGAAAACAGATCGACATTCGCTGGGTCATCAGGAGTGAGTAGTGTTGTGATGATGGCGTTTTTGAGGTGCTTTTGTGGTTCGGTTGGCGAAACGGTTTCTATAGTGATCACGCCTTTTTGGAAATCAACTTCAGCTCTACTTAGGTAGTTATCGATATATTTTACGTAATTGCTTTTACCTGCGAGCTTAACTTCTCGTTTTCCCCATTTTTTTTGGATATTACCGGAGAAGCTATTGATCAACGAATCGAGAGCTGCGGTGTCTTTCTCAAATTGTCCTGGTAACTCGGCTAAGTTATTGGCGAAGCGATTGGTTGGCTCGTACTCGACATCATAAAACTTTTCGACGACCTCGCGACTACAGCCTGCCGTTAATAGAAGGGCTGCAACGATAAAGACAATTTTTTTCATGGCTAATTATTTGATGGGATGGTGTGGCAATGACACCACAAGGTGCTACGTGATGTCATTGTTTCTGAATAAACTTATTTTATTTGAACAAGTTATTCGCTAGGTGGCGTGTAACCATCGATGTGAACGTCTTTGCCTTCGAACAGGAAGTTCACCATTTCAGTTTCGATCAGTTTACGATGCTCTGGATCCATCATGTTAAGCTTCTTTTCGTTGATCAACATGGTTTGTTTGTGTTGCCATTCAGCCCAAGCTTCTTTAGAGATATTATCAAAAATACGTTTACCTAGCTCACCTGGGTAAAGTTGAAAGTCTAGACCTTCGCCTTCTTTCTTTAGTCGAGCACAAAACACAGTGCGGCTCATAATGACTCCTTGCATTCAATTAACGAAGTTCGTGGGGTAGCGTTTCCAGCAATAGTTTAACTGGCGCGGCTAAGCCTACTTCTTCAGGTTTAGATAAGTTATACCAAAGACCTTTGTTACCTTCCATTATCACATCAGGTTGCTTTGACAGGTCAATCAAAATTGGTGTGATATCGAGATGGTAATGACTAAAGGTATGGCGGAAAGTGATCAGCGTTTGCTGTTCTTTAATGTCATTAGCTTGAATGCCGCGTTGTTCCAACAGCAAATCAATATCGCTTTCGACATCAACATGTTCGGTTTGTGGAAAGCAGAATAGCCCGCCCCAAATTCCAGTTTGAGGTCTTTGTTCCAGCCATACTTCGTGCCCATTTGCATTTTTATGATGCAGCATCACAAAGCGGGTTTGCTTCACCGGTTTGTCTTTCTTGGGCTTTTTACCAGGGTAGTCGAGGATATTACCTTGTTTTTTCGCTACACAAAGATCAGCAACAGGACATAGTGTGCATTTGGGTTTGCTGCGTGTGCAGACCATTGCCCCTATGTCCATCATGGCTTGGTTATATTTGTCGACATCTGTTTGTGGGGTATGTGCCTCGGCAATTTCCCACAACTTGTTTTCCACTTTCTTCTGACCTGGCCATCCATCAACGGCAAAGCATCGAGAAAGTGTTCGCTTCACGTTACCATCGAGGATCGCATGAGGCTGTTTATGTACGGATGACAGTACAGCCGCCGCAGTTGAGCGGCCAATTCCTGGCAGTGCATTCATTTGTTCGATATCTAGAGGGAATTCACCGTTATATGTTTGGGCCACCTCTTTTGCTGCTTTATGAAGGTTGCGTGCTCGGGCGTAATAACCTAGACCCGTCCAAAGGTGCAGCACTTCATCTTGCTCTGCATTAGCAAGATCGACCACGGTCGGAAATCGCTCTAAAAAGCGTTGGTAATAAGGAATCACCGTAGTGACCTGTGTTTGCTGAAGCATGATTTCAGACAACCAGACACTGTATGCGGTTTTGTTCTGTTGCCACGGAAGATCTTTTCTTCCATATGCGTCATACCATTCTAAAATGGCACTGGCGAAAGGGGTCACGACTTGCTCTGTATTCTATTATTGGTTAGGGGCAAAATTGCACCACATATTGGGTGATAAGTACAACGGATAAAGTGTGGGGATATTACAGGGATCATCATAGCTTTTGAGTCATGATAGACCGAGAGCTCAACAAAAACTTGCACCCGAGTAAATTCTTTGGATAATCCCCGCTTTGATTAATCAATGTGCAGGCAAAATCAATGAGTGAAGTAACCACTAACGAATACAACGAAGACGGCAAACTGATCCGTAAAATCCGCAGTTTCGTTCGTCGCGAAGGCCGCCTAACTAAGGGCCAAGAGAGTGCGATGAATGAGTGCTGGCCAACGATGGGTATCGATTACAAAGCAGAACTTCTTGATTGGAAAGAAGTCTTTGGTAACGACAACCCGGTTGTACTTGAGATCGGTTTTGGTATGGGCGCTTCACTGGTTGAAATGGCAAAGAACGCACCTGAGAAAAACTTCATCGGTATTGAAGTACATAGCCCAGGTGTTGGCGCTTGTCTTGCTGATGCACGTGAAGCGGGTCTGACTAACCTGCGCGTAATGTGTCACGATGCGGTTGAAGTGTTTGAGCACATGATCCCAAATGATAGCTTGGCGACTCTACAACTATTCTTCCCTGACCCATGGCACAAAAAACGTCACCACAAGCGTCGTATCGTACAGCTAGAGTTTGCTGAAATGGTTCGTCAGAAGCTTATCCCTAATGAGGGTATCTTCCATATGGCAACGGACTGGGAAAACTACGCTGAGCACATGATTGAAATCATGAACCAGGCACCAGGCTTTGAAAATATTGCTGAAGAAGGTGACTTTGTTCCTCGCCCTGAAGAGCGCCCATTGACTAAGTTTGAAGCTCGCGGCCACCGTCTTGGTCACGGTGTGTGGGACATCAAATTCAAGCGTACTGCTTAAGGAGCCAGGTGATGTACCACTATGCGATATTAGCGAATCCGGGTCATAACCGTATTTATTTTGATAGCGCAATGACCATCGCATGTTCAGAGCTAAAAGCAATGCTGGCTTCTGAAGGTGTTGAAGTGACTGAAATTGGCAGTAAAGATGTCGGCTTACCTGCAGCATTGGTGTTCTCGTGTGCAAAAGCGCTCAACGACGAGCAGTCACGCAAGATTGCCGCATCATCTATCTACTACGCGCTGTTTGAAGTGCGTGAAGATGGTTTGCTACGTCCAATTCAGGCGCCTGCGTTCAACACTTTCCCTGAGAGCATGAGTCAGATCCTGCGTTATACCGGAAAAACAAACGAACAGTTTACGCGTTTGATGGTAAACCTTGGCGTGAGTGCCGCTAACACAGATAGCGCGCAACTGACGTTAATGGATCCGATGTGTGGTAAGGGTACAACACTATTTGAAGGTTTGATCCATGGCTTGAACGTGGTGGGTGTTGAGATCAACCAGAAATGGGTTCAAGAGATCCAAACCTTCGTCGTTAAGTTTATGAAGAACGGTCGCTTTAAGCATAAAGTGAGCAAAGAAAAGCGCACTTCTGGTGGTAAGAAAGTGGCCGATGGTTTCGTGGTTGAAGCTGCAGCAACAAAAGAAGATTACAACCAAGGTAACCTTCAGACGATGAAGCTGTACTCGGCGGATACTCGTATCGCAGACCAAGTTGTGAAGAAGAGCTCGGTGGATGTCATGGTGTCTGACTTGCCTTACGGCGTGCAGCACGGCAGTAAAAATGCCAAAGACAGCAAACTGAACCGCAGCCCGTTAGAGCTATTAAAAGAAGCTCTGCCTGCATGGAAAGTGGTACTGAAAAAGCAAGGCTCTGTGGTGTTGTCTTTTAACGAGTTCACACTGAAATGGAAAGATGTCGCGGCATTATTTGAAGAACAGGGGTGGAAGGTGCTTTCAGAAGACCCTTATATCGGTTATCTTCACCGCGTGGATCAATCTATCAACCGCAACATTATTGTGGCAGTGAAACCATAATTGATTGTTCGATAACAAATACTTGAAAAGCCAACACACTGTTGGCTTTTTTTACCTCTGAATTAAATCAGTGATAATAAGGTGAACAATGAAACCTACAGTGGAAATTTTGACAGATATTCTGACCGAAGTTCGTCCTTTGATCGGTCAGGGAAAAGTAGCAGACTACATTCCAGCTCTGGCAAAAGTGCCCAGCAACAAGTTAGGTATTGCGGTATACACCAATAACGGCGAAGTGATTAAGGCGGGAGACGCCGACGAGCCTTTTTCTATCCAGTCTATTTCTAAAGCCCTGAGCCTGACGCTGGCAATGTGCTTATATAAACAAGAAGAAATATGGGCAAGGGTAGGTAAAGAGCCTTCTGGCCAGGCCTTTAACTCTTTAATCCAGTTAGAGATGGAGCAGGGCATTCCACGTAACCCGTTCATCAACGCTGGAGCGATAGTGGTTGCCGATCTGCTGCAAAGCCGTTTGTCTGCACCGCGTCAGCGCTTGCTTGAATTTGTTCGTCAGCTTTCCGGCGATACCCACATTGTGTATGACAAAGTGGTGGCCGCTTCTGAAATGATGCATGGTGACCGCAACGCTGCGATCGCTTATCTGATGCGCTCATTTGGTAACTTCGAGAATGAAGTTATTCCAGTGCTGCAAAACTATTTCCACGCCTGCGCATTGAAGATGAGCTGTGTTGATTTGGCGAAAACCTTTAGCTATTTAGCCAACAAAGGTACGTCTGTGCATACCGGTAAGCCGATTGTCTCACCAACTCAGACTAAGCAGTTGAATGCGCTGCTCGCAACGTGCGGGCTTTATGACGGTGCAGGTGAGTTTGCCTACCGAGTCGGTATGCCGGGCAAATCTGGCGTGGGTGGCGGCATTATTGCCGTCGTACCGGGGGATATGACCATTGCAGTCTGGTCTCCGGAGCTCGACCCTGCTGGTAACTCTTTAGCTGGCACTAAAGCTTTGGAATTGCTTTCTGAGCGAATCGGTCGTTCCATTTTCTAGAGCTGGCCATTTTTATCAGAATAAATAAAAATGCCTCTCACATAGAGAGGCATTTTTTATAGCTTGATATCAGATACGCTTATTCGTCTTCTTCTGCCATAAACGCTTCGAGCAAGTCGTTCAGGAAAAGCTTACCTTTTTCAGTGATTTGCCAGTATGATTCTGTCTCACTCAAATACCCCAGCTCTAACGCCCAGTTGATGGTGTCTTGAATGCTACTTAGCGGTAACCCTGTAGTGTCGATAAAGTCTTGTTTCGGACACGCTTCCATTAAGCGGAAACGGTTCATAAAGAACTCAAACGGACGGTCTTCATCTTCGACGAATTGTTCAGTATGCAGGTATGGCTTAACCATATTTTGGTATGCAGCCAGATACCCACGAGGGTGTTTTACTTTCGTGGTACGAATGATACGTCCATCAGCAAAACTCAGCTTACCGTGTGAGCCACAACCAATGCCGAGGTAATCCCCAAAGCGCCAGTAATTGAGGTTGTGCTGGCATTGGAAGCCCGGCTTACTGTAACCAGAAATCTCGTATTGTACGTACCCAGCAGCCGCCAGCTTTTTATGTCCTAGCTCGAAGATGTCCCATAAGTCATCGTCGTCAGGTAGCGTCGGCGGCTTGTAGTAGAACATGGTGTTTGGTTCTATGGTGAGCTGATACCAAGACAGGTGTGGCGGATCTAGCTCAATCGCTTTGTCCAGGTCGGCCAGAGCCTGTTCGATACTTTGATCAGGCAAGCCGTGCATCAAGTCGAGGTTAAAGCTGTTTAAGCCAATTTGGTGAGCAAGGTTAGCCGCATTGACGGCCTCATCTTTGCCATGAATCCGACCAAGACGCTCTAACTTCTCTTGCTCAAAACTTTGCACACCAATGGAAATACGCGTCACCCCTGCTTTTCGGTAGCCGCCAAAACGTTCTGCTTCAATTGTGCCCGGGTTAGCTTCCATCGTAATTTCGATGTCAGTTTTGAATGGAATGCGTTTTTCAATGCCTTTTAACAGGCACTCAATCCCTTGTGCTGAAATCAGGCTAGGCGTACCGCCTCCGATAAAGATCGAGTGCAGAGGACGCGGCGCATCGTTCAAGCGATACTTCTCAATGTCGGTATCCAGATCTTCCAGCAGGGCGTTGATGTATTGCTCTTCTGGGATCTCTGCCTTGAGCTCATGCGAGTTGAAATCACAGTATGGGCACTTTTGTACACACCATGGGATGTGGACATAGAGACTGAGTGCTGGGGGCGTTAATATGGTCAAACTCGTTTACCTTACTGAGCAGCTTGTTCAGACAGATGAGCAAACAGAGACTTAAGCGCTTTACCACGGTGTGATAGCTGCTTTTTACGCGCAGGTTCTAGCTCCGCTGATGCGCAGTCATCCTCTGGTACAAAAAAGACAGGGTCATAGCCAAAGCCATTCTCACCGTGTGCTTCTGTCAGGATACGGCCTTCCCATTTGCCATGACAAACGATAGGCGTTGGATCGTCTTTATGACGCATCAGAACCAATACGCAGTGGAAACGTGCGGTGCGCTCCGCCTCTGGTACACCTTCCATTGCTTTTAACAGCTTTTCTAAGTTCTCTTGATCTGTCGCGCCTTCTCCCGCGTAACGCGCAGAGTAGATGCCAGGTGCACCGTTAAGGTAGTCGACTTCTAAACCAGAATCATCAGCGATTGCCGGTAGACCTGTTTCTTGTGCTGCGTGGCGGGCTTTGATGATCGCGTTTTCAATAAACGTGGTGCCTGTTTCTGCAACTTCAGAAACGTTGAATTCGCTTTGTGCTAATACTTCGAATCCGAAATCGGATAGCAAATCAGCCATCTCACGTACTTTGCCTTGGTTGCCGGTTGCTAACACAATCTTTTTCATGGGGTTCTCTTTTCATTGTGATAAGGAGAACATGTCCTTCTCCTTATCGTTTTATTTCTAACTTTATATGGCTTTTGGTCTGCAGGTGTCCAAAAGCTTTTAGATCATCATGATCTAATTACTTTTCGACATATCACTCTTCAACATAAAACTTCTGGGTAAATTGAAGCTTTCCTGAGCCTTTATTTCCCGATTTTACATCAATATCGAAGGTAAAAGTTTCTTCATGTGTGACTGGCAGTTCCGCTAGGTAGTAAATGGCGTCACCTTCTTTGACTTCTCGGAAGGTTAACTGCTGAGTTTGACCAATCAGGTTCTTAGCTTGCCCAGCAACTTGTGCTTCTAACGCCGGTTTTCCGAGTGAGGCTCTGTCCAGCACACTAATATTGATGATCGCAAGATAGCCATTACGTTTGATGTCATAGCTTCGCGCTATTTTAGGCGTCAAAAAGGTAGAGTTAAACGCTACGTAATGCACTTCGATGTCTTTCATGTTTTTGAACTGTTCAGCGAAAGTTGGGAAAGACAATAGGCTGATCAGTAACGCGGTAATCCATTTGTTCATTGTGAAATCCTCAAGGAGACACTTCCATTTAAGTTTAATTTAAATAACCGGTTCGAAGGTTAAATAAAAAGCCATCATAAGATGGCTTCTATGTCAGTAGGTATCTGGGTAGGCGATTCTATCCGAATTTGTTTGTGTCGTCCCAGTTCGCCTTTTTCTATGTGAACCAAACCTTTAGCGACTTTAAACTGCTTAGCCAAGAACTTGGTGAGATGCGCATTGGCTTTACCATCGACAGGCGGCGCAGTAATGGCGATTTTTAACTCTTCGCCATGCAAGCCGACGATTTTATCGCGGCTTGCTTTGGGTTGAATATAGAGTCTTAGGACAATGTCCTCGCCATCGCGCCAAACTGCGGCTGACACTACAGTTGGAACCAGATAGGGCCGATAATATCGCCCATCAGGAAGTTGGCGAATTGTAGACCAATAAACAGAACCAGGACGCTAAGATCCAGACCACCGAATGCAGGAAGAATGCGACGGATTGGCGCGCACATTGGTTCTGTCAGCTGGTGGAATACATATTCGATAGGGCTGCGGCCTTGGCTAACCCAGCTTAGGATTGCACGAATCAGCAATACCCAGAATAACAAGCCGCCAGCAGCTTTAATCAGAGACAGTAAGCCCAGGAATAGGAACTCGATACTGAAAGACACAGAACCGCTAGATGCGATTAGGATCAATGCAACGAACTTAAGTACACACAATAGATACGCAAAGAGAACAGTAGCCAGGTCGATATTACCTACAGACGGAATAAAACGACGCAGAGGGCCAATCACAGGTTGAGTAGCTTTAACGATAAATTGCGAGAAAGGGTTATAGAAGTCTGCGCGCGCAGCTTGCAACCAAATACGCAATATAACGACCATGATATACAGGTCAAATAGGGTTGAGATGAGAAAACTCATTGAATTCATAAGGTACCCTTAACAAGTGGTGGATGGCTTTTCTCTGTAAGCATCCAGATAATTAAAATAGTTTTTCCATTTCTTCCGCACGAGCAACCGCTGCCTGCATTGCTTTTGCTACGATATCAGAAAGTTGATGTTCGTTGAATGTGCGTAGTGCTTCCGCTGTTGTGCCGCCTTTAGAGGTGACATTTTCACGGAATGTGGATAGCTCAGTCTCTGGATTAGCCACAACCATGCTTGCAGCACCTAATGCAGCTTGCTGAACCAGCAGACGAGCTGTGTCTTTATCAAAGCCTTGTGCTATTGCTTCTGCTTGCATTGCTTCCATAAACAAGAAGAAGTAAGCCGGCGCGCTACCGGCAGCAGCAATCACGTTGTTGATGCCAGACTCTTGTTCTACCCAACACACTTTACCTACCGCTTCCATTAATTGAGCGGCAAAGTCTTTATCTTGCTCAGTAACGTGTTTTGGAGCGAAAAGACCACTCATGCCTAAACCGAGTTGGGAAGGCGTATTTGGCATCACACGAACCAAGTTCAATTTGGTCGCTAGCATCTCATCTAAACGTGAACAATTAATGCCAGCAGCGATAGAAATCACTAACTTGTTACTGAAATCGACAGATTGCAGTGGTTTACATACTTCCGCCATCATTTGTGGTTTCACAGACAACACCACTACATCCGCTTCTGATGCAGCGAGGATGTTATCGCTGGTCGTACGGATGCCAAAATCTTGCTCGAGTGGCAAGCGGCGTGTTTCTGAAGGTGCTGTTGCCACAATATTTTGTGCCGGGTAACCATTTGAGACTAAGCCAGAAATGATGGCTCGCACCATGTTACCTGCACCGATGAAGGCAATCTTTTTATGTTCCATTTGTCTGATTTCCATTGTGATACTTTACTATTTATAATGCACAGGTGTGCATAGTGACAATTAAGTCTTACCGCTTAACTTTGTGATGCGAAGATTGAGCTTTTTTCGCTTACTGGTAATGGCTATTCACTTTTTGAGTTATAGTCACGTGCGCCAAAAATCGCTGTTCCGATACGAACCATAGTACTACCGGCTTCTATCGCCGCCTCCATGTCGCCACTCATCCCCATGGACAATGTGTCGATGTCCGGATACTGCTGCATAAGCGCTTGCTTCAATGCCGCCAGTTTCTGGAACTCATGAAGTTGTGCATCATAGTCCGATACGTTAGCAGGAATAGACATCAATCCTCTTAAGGTGAGGTTAGGAAGGCGAGAAATCAACTCAGCCAGTTCGAATATTTCTGCATCGGTTACGCCAGACTTTGAGTCTTCGCCACTGGTGTTCACTTGAATCAGTACCTGTAAGGGTTCTAATTCGCTAGGGCGTTGATCATTAAGACGTTGCGCGATCTTTGCGCGGTCGATGGTGTGAACCCAATCGAAATGTTCAGCGACAAGGCGTGATTTATTGGACTGAATTGGGCCTATGAAGTGCCATTCTATGCAATTATCTGGATAATGCAGTGCAAAGTGCTGAACTTTATCCACGCCCTCTTGCACATAGTTTTCACCAAATGCGGTTTGACCAGCTTGGTAAGCTTCAAGAATGGCTTCAACGGGTTTGGTTTTACTTACCGCTAGAAGTTGCACTGACTCCGGAGCACGACCGCATTTTTGCTCGTCGTTGCGAATTTGAGAGGTGATATGTTCAATATTTTGTTGAATACTACTCATAGCTGTACTTTAGACTTAAGGATTTTAAATGGATATCACTGAGTTACTGGATTTTAGTGTAAAACATAATGCCTCAGATCTACATCTTTCTGCAGGTGTACCACCTATGGTCAGAATTGATGGCGATGTGAGAAAGCTCGGGATTCCAGCGTTTACACACCAAGAGGTTCATCGCTTGGTATTCGAAATCATGAATGACGCTCAACGCAGTGAATTTGAAGAAAAACTCGAAGTCGATTTTTCTTTTGAACTACAGAACGTTGGTCGCTTTCGTGTCAACGCATTTAACCAGTCCCGCGGCTGCGCGGCTGTATTTCGTACCATTCCAAGCAGCATACCAACGCTTGAGCAACTCGAAGCTCCAGAAATCTTCAGCAAGATTGCCAGTGGGCAAAAAGGCTTAGTTCTGGTAACCGGACCAACCGGCTCTGGTAAATCGACGACTCTAGCTGCCATTGTCGACTACATCAATCGTAATCACAATAAGCACATTCTCACAATTGAAGATCCAATTGAATTTGTTCATACCAACAACAAATGTTTGATCAACCAGCGTGAAGTCCACCGTGACACTCATAGCTTCCAAAACGCCTTACGCAGTGCGTTGCGTGAAGACCCGGATGTCATCTTGGTTGGTGAGATGCGTGATAAAGAAACCATCAGTCTTGCATTGACCGCCGCAGAAACCGGTCATTTGGTTTTTGGAACGCTACACACCAGCTCAGCCGCAAAAACCATCGACCGTATTATCGATGTATTCCCGGGTAGCGACAAAGACATGGTGCGTTCAATGTTGTCAGAATCGTTGAGTTCAGTCATTGCCCAGAAGTTACTTAAGCGCAATGGTGGTGGCCGAGTCGCCTGCCACGAAATCATGATGGCGACACCAGCAATCCGTAACTTGATTCGTGAAGATAAAGTCGCACAGATGTACTCGATAATTCAAACTGGTGCGGCACACGGCATGCAGACTATGGAGCAAAATGCTCGTCAGCTATTGGCGCAAGGTATTGTTTCTCACGAAGAGGCCGACAGCAAAGTCGGGCTTGATGTACAGCAGTTCTCGTAACACTCATACAGTTAATGGTGAATACGGAAAATGGATCTGAATAAATTTCTTGAAGGTATGCTGGCGCTGCAAGCGTCGGATCTTTATATCACGGTCGGTGCGCCGATTTTGTTTCGTGTCGACGGCGAGTTACGTCCGCAAGGTGACAAGCTGACAGAAAATGATGTGGCGCAGTTGCTGGATAATGCAATGGATCCTGAGCGTCGTCAGGAGTTTCGAAAAAGTCGAGAGTCTAACTTTGCTATCGTCAGAGACTGTGGTCGATTCCGTGTCAGTGCCTTTTTCCAGAGAGAATTGCCGGGCGCGGTTATTCGCCGTATTGAGACCGACATCCCTACCTTTGAGCAGCTCAAACTGCCTCTGGTGTTGCAAGATTTAGCGATCGCCAAGCGAGGTCTGGTGCTGGTGGTTGGTGCGACTGGCTCTGGTAAGTCGACCACAATGGCGGCGATGACAGGCTACCGAAACAGTAATAAGACCGGGCATATCCTGACGGTAGAAGATCCGATCGAATTTGTTCATGAACACCAGCGTTGTATCGTAACCCAGCGTGAAGTCGGTTTAGACACAGAAAGCTACGAAGTGGCACTGAAAAACTCCCTGCGACAGGCTCCGGATATGATTTTGATCGGCGAAATCCGCAGTAGAGAGACCATGGAGTATGCGATGACCTTTGCTGAAACCGGGCATTTGTGTATGGCGACTCTCCATGCTAACAATGCCAACCAGGCATTAGAGCGGATTCTGCATTTAGTACCTAAAGATCAAAAAGAGCAGTTCTTGTTTGATCTGTCTATGAACTTAAAAGGCGTGGTTGGTCAGCAGTTGATCCGCGATAAAAGTGGGCAGGGACGTCATGGTGTATTTGAGATCCTGCTGAACAGCCCGCGTGTTTCGGATTTAATCCGTCGTGGCGATCTGCATGAACTTAAGTCGACCATGGCTCGTTCAAATGAGTTTGGTATGCTGACCTTTGACCAGTCGCTCTACAAGTTAGTGATGCAAGGGAAAATCAGTGAAGAAGATGCACTGCACAGTGCTGATTCGGCAAATGACCTGCGTCTCATGCTGAAAACTCAACGCGGTGAGCCTCTGGCAACAGGAAGCTTGGCGAACGTTAAGATTGATATGGACTAGAATTTCCCATATCTCAGACAATAAAAAAGGTTGGCACAAGCCAACCTTTTCTTTTTCAGACAAATTTACTCATTCCAAAGGTTTTCAAACCAGCTTTCTAGAATGACAACCGCGGATTGACAGTCGATATTTCCTTTCGACAGCGCTTTATAGCCTCCCATTTCGAATAGGTCTGCACGAGCTTCTGCCGTGGACAAACGTTCATCGTGCAGCTCGACGGGTAAGCCATAACGACCTTGTAGACGATTAGCAAACTTCTTCGCGCGTGGAGTAATGGTTTCCAAGTCTTTACCGTGTAGGTCTGTTGGTAAACCCACAACCAATAAATCCGGTTGCCATTCTTTGATCTGTTTTTCGATGTCGTCCCAGTTTGGAATGCCATCATTGGCTTTAAAAGCCTTGAGCGGAGAGGCGGTACCGGTAATTTCCTGGCCAATCGCGCTGCCGATGCTTTTGGTTCCAAAATCAAAAGCCATAATTGTACGTGACATAAGGTGTCTCTAATCTCAATCTAGGGGAACAGTCTGCTTTATCAGGCATGTCCTGCATCAGAAGAAAGCTGACTCGGATCGATCCCCAGTTTTTCTACTGCTTTTTTCCAACGGTCTGTAATTGGGGTATCAAAGATGATTTCTGGCGTAGCTTCAATGGTCAGCCAGGAGTTTTCAACTAACTCATTTTCCAGCTGCCCTGCGCTCCAGCCTGCGTAACCCAATGCAACTAAATAGTCGCTTGGCTCTGCTTCGGTCCCCAACACAGTCAGAATGTCTCGCGAGGTTGTCACTGCAAGCTCGTCGGTCATCTGAATACTGGATTCATAGTAATCTTTTGGTTTATGCAGAATAAAGCCACGATCTTCTGAGATCGGGCCGCCGTTATATACAGGCCGGTCAAGGCTTGCTTCGAACAAACGCGGGTGTACAGGTTGTACTTTGACTTGCTTAAGCATGTTACCCACCGTGATATCGACTGGCGCATTGATTATCAACCCCATTGCGCCTTCTTCGTTGTGCTCGCAGACGTAGATCACGCTATTCTGGAAATAGGGATCTTTCATTCCAGGCATGGCAACTAAAAAATGGTTTGTGAGGTTCATATTCATACTGATCCTTAGGACTCAGAAGTGCACTTAAGCAAATTGGCAGTATATGCATGAATTTGCTTAAGTTTGCATTTGGCTCTCTACTATAACTTTACTATATATTTAGGGTCTGTTGACCTTTCGTGCTGATTTTTGCAGCTGTTTGTGGGTTCTTTATACAAGGCAGAGGCTTTGAAATGTAGTTGGCCTACCTGATAAGCCGATAACGCAGTAGAAAGTATCCACAAACGCTGCCCGAAGGGTTCGGCTAAAAGCGCTTTACTCTTTGTTGAGAGGTATTTTGCTTAGAATGACTAGGCTACAAACCTCTCGCCGCGATTAAAACGTTTTTATCTCGAACAAAAATTAACCACGTAAGATAAACAGACCCTATTTATTCGCCTTTTACTCGGCGTTCAATGGCATCCATTAGTTTGCCCGTGATTGAGATATCAAATGCTGCTTCGATTTCACGAATACAGGTCGGGCTGGTTACGTTGATTTCTGTCAGCTTATCGCCAATCACATCAAGACCCACAAAAATAAGCCCTTTTTCTTTCAGAGTTGGCGCTACGGTTTGGGCAATTTTAATGTCTGTTTCACTTAGAGGACGAGCTTCGCCCGTGCCGCCCGCCGCAAGGTTACCGCGCGTTTCGCCTTTCGCCGGAATACGTGCCAGACAGTAAGGCATTGGCTCGCCATCAACCACGAGAATGCGCTTGTCACCATTGCTGATATCAGGCACGAATGTTTGTGCCATCGCGTAATTCTGACCATGGTTAGTCAGCGTTTCGATGATCACTGATACGTTTGGATCGTTCTCTTTTACGCGGAAAATAGACGCACCGCCCATACCGTCAAGAGGCTTTAAGATCACATCGCCGTGTTCTTCACGGAATGCTTTAATCTTTTCAGCTTTACGCGTAACGATAGTGGTTGGAGTCAATTCCGGGAACCAGGCCGTAAACAACTTCTCGTTACAATCACGCAGACTTTGAGGTTTGTTGACGATCAGTGTGCCTTGCTCTTCTGCACGCTCAAGGATGTAAGTTGCGTAGATGTATTCAGTGTCAAACGGAGGATCTTTACGCATCAGAACCGCGTCTAACTCAGATAGCTCGATAGTTTGCTCTGATTTGAATTCGTACCAGCCGTTTGGATCTTCTTTTAGCTCAACCACTTTGGTGTCGGCAATGGCCACACCTTGGTCGAGGTGAAGATCATTCATTTCCATGTAGTGGATTTCGTAGCCGCGGCGTTGCGCTTCAAGCATCATGGCAAAGCTAGAGTCTTTCTTGATGTTAATGGACGAAATTGGGTCCATTACAATACCGAGTTTGATCATTATTTTTCTCCGTTTTAACCAAGATCGCCGAAACGAACTTGTAAAGCTGTAATTGCGGTAAGAGCCGCGGTTTCGGTGCGAAGTACACGCGGACCGAGAAGCGTCTCTTCAAATTGGTACTCGCGCGTCATATCGATTTCTTCAGCTGACAAACCGCCTTCAGGGCCAATCAGCAGGCGCACTTTTTCAACTGGTGTAGGCAGGGTGTTGATCGAGTATTTGGCACGGGGGTGAAGGTTGAGCTTAAGTCCATCGTACTCTTCTTTGCTCCACTCTTCCAAGCTCATGATTGGGCGAATTTCTGGAACGATGTTACGTCCACACTGCTCGCAAGCACTGATAGCAATCTTCTGCCATTGGGCCAGCTTCTTCTCAAATCGTTTCTGATCGAGCTTCACGCCACAACGTTCAGAAATAAGGGGAGTGATGGTATTTACCCCGAGTTCTACCGACTTTTGAATGGTGAATTCCATTTTGTCGCCCCGTGAAATCACCTGTCCTAGGTGAAGATCCAAAGGGGATTCAATGCTGTTCTCTACGCGCTCAGAGATGTCTACGAGAACATTCTTTTTACTGACTTCTGCGATAACTGCGGGAAACTCTGCACCACTACCGTCAAATAGGAGGACTTCCTGACCTTCCTTCATACGAAGTACGCGACCAATATGGTTAGCGGCGTCGTCACTTAAAGCGAGTGTACCAAGTTGGTGAATGGTTTCTGGATGATAAATTCGAGGGATACGCATGAGATTTCCAGCAAGAGAATAAACTTAGTTCCTAACATGGATGCTTTCCATCGAAAAAACAAGGGGCAAGAGGCGTTTCAATTGGAGTAAATGAAACGCCTCAAACAGAAAGATTAGCGATCATCGCGATTGGTGAGGATTACAGTGCGCGACAGGCCTCTTGAACGAATGGATTATGGTTGCCCTGTACTTTGGCAATGCGCTTATCACGTTCACATTCCCATTTATCGGCTGGGTAGGTTTTGTTCCATGCACTCATTAACTGAGTTTGTTGCTTGGACAGTTTGAAACCGTACTCCTTGCTCATATAAAGATAGGTGCGAGCGATGGATCCGCGTGCTCGATCGGGTGGCATGACTTTGCGTTGCTTGAAGTTTACCTGGACTTCGCAACGACCGTAGGTAGCGCCATCGACCCCATTCCACTGACTGAAATTGTAGTTAGAGCGATCACCATTTACCTCACCAATTGCGGGAGTCAGGTTGTGCAGGTCGGCTTCCATTGAGCGGAATGTTTTGTCATTACGCGAGCAGTTTTTACGACCACCGCTTTGCCAGCATTGCAGCTGGTGCCCAAATTGCCAAGCTGGAACGACGTGTTCCCACTCGATGCGCGAAGCACGCTTTTCTTGTTTACGAACCTGGTAACCACAAGAGGAAAGATCAGGTAAGCCTTTCTTGCCTTGCCATTGAATATCACAGCCGCAATAAAAGCTGGTGGGATGATCTTGATAGATTTTTACCGCTTCGCGCTTAGCGGCTGAAAATGAACTTGGTGGCGCGGCCACGGCTGCACTGGATAGTGCAAGAATGAATAAAGAGAACAGGTATTTCATGGTTAAAGTCTTTAAAAAGTATGACTTTATCCATTCTATCACTCGGATATTAGCTTTCGTAATAAGCAAGTTAATAATTAAAAAAGAAAAATAGAACTTGTTGGTTATTGTTTTTTTTAAGTACTAGCTAAGCTGAATGCCAGTGAAGCTAAGAGGCTGACGACACTTTTGGCACGAATATACGGCTTGTTTGCGCAGCACTTTGTTGTGGCGACGAATAGAAAGGGGATATTTCGTGCAGTGACAACGGTATTCGAAGGTTTTGCCTTGAACGGAAGTGACTGCGAAACTATGTGTGGTTTTGGCCGGAACGTTAAATACGGATTCCATTACGGTTTGCCACTCTTTGCCATGAGGACGGACGCGACCGTAAACCTGATATGTGATTAAGTGGGCGACCTCATGCGGTATCACTTCTTGCAAGAACGCTTGGGTGTTTTCTTTAAATAAAACCGGGTTAAGGCGAATCTCATTGAGCTGAAGGTACGCTTTTCCTGCTGCTTTACCTCGGACTTTAAAGGTCAGGCTGGGAATAGGGAATGAACGCTTAAAAGCATGTTCAGCTAATGCGATATAGTGCGCCATCACCTGTTTTGCTTTGTAGCTTAGTTCAATGTCCATTCGTTCCTCTCAAGTTCAATAAAAAGCCCCCGCAGTTGCGAGGGCCGGATCATAGCATCACTGAATTAAGGTGTGTGTTTTTTCTTAATCGTTGCATGGTAGGCGTGCCAAGTACCGTAGCCGAGAATTGGCATGGTAAATAACATACCGATACCGTAAGTGGCAAAACCAATTAGGATGCCGCCACTGATGATTGCGGCCCATACAATCATTGCTGGAATGTTGGATTTGACCGCATTAAAGCTGGTGAATACCGCCGTCATCATATCAACTCTGCGCTCCATCATTAATGGAATAGAGAAGGCAGAAATGCTGAATACCACGCTTGCTAGTACAAAACCAATGAGTGACCCAATCACTAAGAAGGGCAAGAACTCTGTCAGCGGTGCACCTTGAACGGAAGGGTACAATGCATGGAGAAGTGCGGCGATTCGCATCCAGAAAATCATACAAACCGCAAGCAGAACCGCAAATGCCCATTGAGAGCTTGAGTTACGACCTATCGCTTTCATTGAGTGGAACAGGCGAGCTTTGTGTCCGCGCTCTCGTTCCCAACTGGCGTCATACAATCCTAGGGCTAAAAATGGCCCAATAAGCATGTAGACGATTAAGCTCGGCATCACGACAAGGTGCGTCCCTTGCCATTGTACAAGCAACACGATGCCAATAGCCGCAGCCATGAAGCACAAACCATAAAAAGCACTAATGAGCGGCATGCGCACGAAATCATGTAGCCCTAGTGCGAGCCAGTGGAAAGGCGCGCTAAGATTGACCGTGTTGCACGGAATGGTTCTAGCGTATTCGTTGTCAGGGACTTCCTTTCGTTTGCTATGGAAGTCGGATGGATTGACTGTTCGAGGCATAACTCCTCCTTGGCTTATTCCTACACAGTTGTCTGTCAAATGACTTGTACCTGTCGGAGTAAATAATTGTTCATTCTAACGCGTTCAAATACTCGATAATTCCGCGACAATGTTTGACTAAAAAATAATTGTTTATCAAAACATTACGCGTTAATTTCAGGCGTTTTTACTACGCTATTCCTGACCATTTGCTTACTTGGACTGGTTCTAACCCCTATAAGTTTTAAAAGCATAAAGGATGTTTAGCTAACGTTTTCCCCAAGGTTGCTGTCGTCACACTAGCTTACATCCACGTTGTTACGGAACCGCAATTTAACAATATTTTAACTATTGGCGGAGTTGGGGGAATTTACAACTATTTGCTTAAAATTTGTTCTTAGTGGGTGGGGCTGGAGGATAGAGAAGGAGGGGAGTCGGGGGAAACAAAAAGCCCCCACCATAAGGCGAGGGCTTTGGAAATTCAGAGCAAGCTCGATTACTTGATGCCAGCGAATTCGCGAAGAAGTGCTGCTTTATCAGTCGCTTCCCATGGGAATTCTTCACGACCAAAGTGGCCGTATGCTGCTGTCTTCTTGTAGATTGGCTGCAGAAGGTTAAGCATTTCTTGTAGACCGTATGGACGTAGGTCGAAGAACTGACGTACTGCTTCAATGATGATGTCGTGAGATACTTTCTCAGTACCAAACGTTTCCACCATGATTGACGTTGGATCCGCCACACCGATAGCGTAAGAAAGTTGGATTTCACAACGGTCAGCCATACCAGCTGCAACGATGTTTTTCGCTACGTAACGCGCTGCGTATGCTGCACTACGGTCAACTTTTGATGGATCTTTACCTGAGAACGCACCACCACCGTGACGAGCCGCACCGCCGTAAGTATCTACGATAATCTTACGACCAGTCAGACCACAGTCACCCATTGGACCACCGATTACGAAACGGCCAGTTGGGTTGATGAAGAAGTTAGTCTCTTTGTTGATCCACTCTGAAGGTAGAACTGGCTTGATAATCTCTTCCATTACCGCTTCACGCAGTTCAGGAGTTGAGATTGAATCACAGTGCTGAGTTGATAGAACAACAGCATCGATACCTACGATCTTACCTTGGTCGTATTGGAACGTTACCTGAGATTTCGCATCTGGACGTAACCAAGGAAGTGTACCGTTCTTACGTACTTCTGCTTGTTTTTCAACAAGACGGTGAGAGTAAGTAATTGGAGCTGGCATTAAAACTTCAGTTTCGTTACATGCGTAACCGAACATGATGCCTTGGTCACCGGCGCCTTGCTCTTTTGGATCCGCTTTATCAACACCTTGATTGATATCTGGTGACTGTTTACCAATTGTGTTTAGTACTGCACAAGAGTTCGCATCAAAACCCATATCTGAGTGTACGTAGCCGATTTCACGAACGGTTTCACGAGTTAGCTCTTCAATGTCAACCCATGCTGAAGTCGTGATTTCACCACCCACCATTACCATACCGGTTTTAACGTAAGTCTCACATGCAACACGAGCCTTTGGATCTTGCTCTAGAATCGCGTCAAGAACCGCATCAGAAATCTGGTCTGCAATTTTATCTGGATGACCTTCTGATACTGACTCAGAAGTAAACAGGTGCTTAGCCATGTTAGCTCCACTATATCTGGTTTAAAACTGGGGCATGATAAACGCTCCAGCGCAAAATAATACTAATATATGCAGGTGTATCTACATCTAGACGGCTATTCTAAGTTTGATTGCTCGAATTACAAGCTCTTTTTTGGTTTTTGTCACAACTAAACGTTTGCGTGAGTTATTTATTATTTTGGGAGTTTCAGGGGATTTAAATTCACAGATGCAATATTTGTGAGGTTTTGGGGTGGAAATCGTTTGCACACCCTGAGGGGCTTTGAGAGAATTATGACCAATTTTTTCGTTTCGCTTAACGTACTCAGGAGCAGACATGTCGTCTCGTAAACATCTTGCCAATGCAATCCGTGCTCTAAGCATGGATGGTGTTCAACAAGCTAACTCAGGTCACCCAGGTGCACCTATGGGTATGGCTGATATCGCTGAAGTTCTTTGGCGCTCTCACCTAAACCACAACCCATCGAACCCAGAATGGGCTGATCGTGACCGTTTTGTACTTTCAAACGGCCATGGCTCAATGTTGATTTACTCTCTACTACACCTAACGGGTTATGAGCTATCAATCGACGATCTGAAAAACTTCCGTCAGCTTCATTCAAAAACTCCGGGTCACCCAGAGTATGGTTATGCACCAGGTATCGAGACAACAACAGGTCCTCTAGGTCAAGGTATTACTAACGCAGTTGGTATGGCAATGGCTGAAAAAGCACTTGCTGCACAGTTCAACAAAGAAGGCCACGACATCGTTGACCACTTCACTTATGCATTCTTAGGTGATGGCTGTCTGATGGAAGGTATCTCGCACGAAGCTTGTTCTTTGGCGGGCACACTAGGCCTTGGCAAACTGATCGCATTCTGGGATGACAACGGCATCTCTATCGATGGTCACGTTGAAGGTTGGTTCTCTGACGATACACCTAAGCGTTTTGAAGCGTACGGCTGGCACGTAATCCCTGCAGTAGACGGTCACGATCCTGAAGCAATCAATGCTGCAATTGAAGCGGCTAAAGCAGACCCTCGTCCTACATTAATCTGTACTAAGACGATCATCGGTTTCGGTTCTCCTAACAAGTCTGGTTCTCACGACTGTCATGGTGCGCCTCTAGGTCAAGACGAAGTTCAAGCAGCACGCGAGTACCTTGGTTGGGAATTCGGTCCATTTGAAATCCCAGCAGACGTATACGCAGATTGGGATGCAAAAGAAGCTGGCGCAGCTAAAGAAGCGGCTTGGAACGAGAAATTTGATGCTTACGCTGCGGCTTACCCAGCAGAAGCAGCTGAGCTGAAGCGTCGTCTAAATGGCGAGCTACCTGCAGAGTGGGAAGAGAAAGCAAACCAAATCATTGCTGATCTTCAATCAAACCCAGCAAACATTGCGTCACGTAAAGCATCGCAAAATGCGCTAGAAGCGTTTGGTCAAATGCTTCCTGAATTCATGGGCGGCTCTGCTGACCTAGCACCTTCTAACCTGACTATGTGGTCTGGCTCTAAGTCTCTTGAAGCGAATGACTTCTCAGGTAACTACATCCACTACGGTGTGCGTGAGTTCGGTATGACTGCAATCATGAACGGTATCGCACTACACGGCGGTTTCGTTCCTTACGGCGCAACGTTCCTAATGTTCATGGAATACGCGCGTAACGCAATGCGTATGGCTGCTCTGATGAAAGTTCAGAACATCCAGGTTTACACGCACGATTCTATCGGTCTTGGCGAAGATGGCCCAACTCACCAACCAGTTGAGCAAATGGCTTCTCTACGTCTGACTCCGAACATGAGCACATGGCGTCCATGTGACCAGGTTGAATCAGCAGTGGCTTGGAAACTGGCTATCGAGCGTAAAGATGCACCGACAGCGCTTATCTTCTCTCGTCAGAACCTTGCACAACAAGAGCGTACTGCAGAGCAAGTTGCAGACATCGCGAAAGGTGCTTACATCCTGAAAGATTGCGAAGGCAAGCCAGAGCTTATCCTTATCGCAACAGGTTCAGAAGTTGAGCTAGCGGTTGAAGCAGCAGCGCAACTAACTGCAGAAGGCAAGCAAGTACGTGTTGTTTCAATGCCATCAACAGATGCATTCGACAAACAAGACGCCGCTTACCGAGAAGCAGTTCTGCCATCAGACGTTACAGCGCGTATCGCTATCGAAGCGGGCATTGCAGACTTCTGGTACAAGTACGTAGGTTTCGGTGGCAAGATCATCGGTATGACTACCTTCGGTGAATCTGCACCAGCAGGCGAACTGTTCAAGATGTTCGGCTTCACTACAGAAAACGTAGTAAATACTGCAAAAGAGCTATTAGCGTAATTAAATACGTTAATGAAAAGCCGAGCAGCGATGCTCGGCTTTTTTATACCCATAGTGCCGGTAAAAGGCACATACTTAATGCGTTTTTGTTTGTCATCGGGTACTATCTGTGACACGAATTATTGGTAGGGCGAAGGATAAATGCTAAAGGTTGCGATCAATGGATTTGGGCGTATAGGTCGTAATGTTCTGCGAGCTGTGTACGAAAGCGGCAAACATCAGCAGATTAAGGTTGTAGCGGTAAATGAGCTGGCTCAGCCTGAAGCGATGGCGCACTTACTTCAATATGACACCAGTCATGGCCGTTTTGGCAAAAAGATCTCTCATGACCAAGAGCACTTATACGTTCACCACAACTCATGCCATCAAGATGCTGGCGAATATGATGCTATCCGTATCTTACACCTAGCCGACATTGAACTTCTTCCTTGGCGTGACCTCGAAGTTGATATCGTATTAGATTGTACGGGTGTCTATGGCTGTAAAGCTGACGGCTTAGCGCATATAGAAGCGGGTGCTAAAAAAGTACTGTTTTCCCACCCTGGGGCAGCCGACATCGATAACACCATTATCTACGGTGTAAACCACGAAACCCTTAAAGATGAACATG
>NZ_CAKLCK010000027.1:0-71302 GCF_921292965.1 Allocatenococcus thiocycli | reverse complement strand
GACACCAGCGCCAGCACGAGCAACGATATTAAGACGTGCCTGCGCAGCCGATAAGGAATTGGTTGTAGCGGTAAGTTGGGCACGGCTAGCAGCTAGTCTCTTCTCACCACCCGAAGCAACAAATTTAAGGCGATTAGACTCCTTCAACGTTGCCAACTCTCTCACCTGAGCAGCTTGCTTTGCCTCTAATGAACGTAGCTCTGCAATATTCGCCTGCACTTTAGTCCGAGTCGCGTTGATGTCTTTAATTTTGGCTGACGTCATCGCTAGCAATTCCGTTGCACCTCGCCCTAATGCCGCGGTCAGCGAAACACCCACTATAGTAGTCACGAGATCGGCATTTTCTGCGAGTAACGTTAATGCGCCTGCACTGCTTTCTGCGAATACGGTGAAGGAATCAGAAATAGGTTGCTCAAACGCGACGACGGCCTGTTGGTAAGCGCGAGCCATTTCTGCCGACTTAGCACTGACGTTGTCTGCCGTTCTTGCAGCTGCGCCGTCGTAGTCCTGGAGAGCCGTTATCAATGTCTCTTTAAAAAACTGGCTAGTCACTTGCCCGTCAACGATCATCTGACGGAAACCACCTGATGCCAATCCAGCAGCTTTATCCAGTTTGTTTAGTAAGCCAGGCATTGGTTCAACAACCTGGTTTAACTCTTCAGCTCGGACAATTGGTGAGGCAAGTGCTTGCGACAGGCCGTACATCGAGTTGCCAAGCTGGTCTGTTGTAGCACCAGTCTGGCTTTGTACGTTACTCATGCCTTCAAAGATGTCTCTGACTTGATTCTGAGTAAGCAACCCAGCTTCTTGGAGGCTCGCTAACCTGGCGTAATTCCCCGCCATTGCGATGAGCGTTTTATTGTGGTCTTCAGAAACCTGGTTTAGATACTGCTCAGTTTCAATCCATTCTTGTTGGCCGCCAACGAGGGCGGTGATTTGAGTGCGGATATCTTGATATTGCGCCAATGAGTCTTTGGCTTGCTGGGCAGCAAACAGTACAGAGAATCCACCGGCTAAACCAAGCACTTGGTTTTTTAGACGCCCCATTTGATCTGCGACTAAATTTGATTCACCAGAAAACCCTTTAAACTTACGCTGAGTGGTGTTGACCTCGCCACCGAGCTGATCAACGGCGACGCCAGCTTGTTTTACCTGACCGATAAACTGCTTGTTTTCAGCGTCAAAGCGCAGGGTGAATTTTAAATCATTGTTCACGTTGGTTGAGCTCCTCGGCCAAGGTTCGGGCGATCACTTTGAGCTTCTGATATTGCTCTGGCGAGTAAGTAGAGTCGGACAACTCCATATCGGCTTTAACGGCCAGCACATCCATACCCAGACATGCGGTGCCGTTAAATTTGAGAAAACCAGGAATGGAAATCCACCACTGCACCACCTCTAGGTGCTCTTCCCATAGTTCAATGGGTTCGTCGTGGGCGTCCTGAACATTCTGAACACCCCACAGTGCTAACTCTTCTTCCCAGCTGTCTTCATCTCTTTTGGTGGCATTACGGCGGCGCATCAACGTGCGCACCGCCTCTATGAGTTTTTTTCTGCAGCCTGCCCTGAGTTAGCCTGCAAGTACGCATCGACAACCGCTTTGATAAATGCTGGGTTGCCAATCAGGATATTCAAATTCTTAGCGTTGAATTCCATCACTTCACCATTAGCATCACCGATACCAGACCAGCCTTTGACAACCTTCTTAATGTCATCTTTGAAATAGCGCAGGACTTTGTCACTTTTGTCGACATCGAGCAGGAGTAAATCGAGCGTAATGTCGTGGGTTTCAACCTTGCCGTCATCGATGGCCACCGATACCTTGGCAGGCCAGTTTTTAACAAGGCGTTCCTTTTGAACTTTAAACATGGAGTGCTCCTTTAAACAGTCAGTTAAATGCGTTTAAACGGTGTTTAACGCGTGGTAATTAAGTCCACATTGCCAATTGGGACAAGCGGAATCGATAAGGTTTGAGTGCCATCTTGCTCGCCATACGTTGGGCGGCCTAGTTGCACTTTTGGACTGGACCACTCGACCTGATTACCTACCGGACCGTTGGAAAAAGTAATGCTGTGCGTTGCCCCAGCCTCTGCTTTGGCAAATGCATCCCACGATGTCTGGTCTGGCGCTTCAATGACAACTGTTCCCGTTGGCGCGTAGTCAGTAATGATGATTTCTTCATGCCCAACGTACTCCTGATACACCACCGAGTTAGCCTGGTCATATTCGAGGCTAATCATCTTGAGCGGCGTACCATCAATGGCGAACGAGGAATTTTGTACACCAATCTTGAGTGGGGTTTGCCAGACATCGAAGTTCGCTGCTGGTAATACGGCACTCTCAACCGGGCTAAACAATCCGCTGAAGGTGAACTTGATACCACCGAAGTTTTTCGCCTGGGCACTGATGGACAACGAGCCACGAGCTCCCGTAACTTTATGCAGTGCACCGGACTGGTAGAAATAAAAGGTGAGGGATTTAGTCGAGTCTTCATCGATCACATAACGACATTCCGCAACATCGGTCTCGGTCTTACGTAAACAGGCTGAGAGTAAATCTGCATAAGGCGCAGCGGTAGCGACAGCACTGCTCGCCGACAAGTCCACGGTAAATTCCAGCGTGACATACAGCTCAGTCACAATCTGTTGTGAGTTACCGAGCTGGCCGTTGTCATATTCCAGTGACTGCGATTCACCAGCCATCGGAGTAATGGAGAACTCACGCCCAAGCAGGTATTGAGGAGAACCAGCAGCAATGGCATCAACGCCATAGGTGGATTCCACAGCAAAGGCGAGAATTTTCTTTCGTTCTTTACGAGCCATAACGATCCTGATCCTCTGTGTATTCAGTAATAAATTGGTCGAACCAATCTGCTCGACCATTCGAGATGCCCATGAGTCGCCCTGGTCCTAACCAGAAAGGCTCATATTCATCATCCGGTGTCCAACCAAACAGACGCTGACGAAGTTCTTTGCGCAGCGGCTGCCAATCAATCGGTTTGCTGTTGGTGCTTTTGGTGACGATAACCACGCCCACCGTGGCTACGCAGTCTTGAAGGTACAACCCACTACCACGCACATCCGGCTTAGGGCTGTCACTGACCAAAAACACAAACAAGGCTGGCGTTCTTAGCAGCGCAGACTTCTTCTCATGAAGCTGAGTGAGCGAATCAATCTCTTTCACATCGATCCAAGGCGGCTTGCCATTACTTTGGTCTTTAAGTCGCTCAATGGTGAGTTGAATTAAATCGCTGTCCATCAGATAAAGCCCTTGCTGTTTTGGCGAGAGAAGACACTGCCAGATGAAACCATCTGCGCGGTACTGGTCGGTGCTGGGCGCTCACTATTGGCATTAATCCCCAGTTGCACCTTGCCGTTACCCACTTGTTTCAGGTATTCAATCGCATCGCGATAGCGCTTGGTGACTTGGTGCTCATCGCCCAGTTGGTCGTCATACAAGAAGTAGCGAGCCAAATCGCAAGCCATGCGCAGCAAGATGGAGGGCACGCTAGACAATGGCAGTTGATAGCGGCCTCCAATGTAACCATCAATAGTGGCACTCGCGTCGGCAATGGCCTGGTCAAGAACGGCATCGACAATGGCACCTGTGCTACCGTCCTTATCCGTTAGCTCAATCAACTCTTCAATACTAAAGCGAGTGATCATGTCGTCGCGAGTGCAGTACTTCATCGGTTACTCACCTTTCTCTTCGTCGTCAGACTGACCATCAAGGTTTGCTTCACTTGCCTGGAAAGATTCCCAGGCTTCATCACGTTCTGCAGCAGACACTTTGGTTTGCATCAGTTCACTCAGCGCTTCCGTGGTCGGTTTACCGCTTGTGGTGAAATGCTCTGTGTTGCTTGGGTCGAGTCGCTGAATGGCTTCGACTAAATTGGCAGGAAGAGCGCTATCGCCCAGGTTGCCGTCGGATTGGTCACCACCCGTTGGCTCATTAAGCGAGGTACCTGAAAGCGCATCTTCAGCCAAAGTGACTTTAAGTCGTGGATCGGCTTTAAGCTGAACCAGCTGAGTTTGGGTAATGGAATCAGGTTTGAGGGTGTTTTCCCCTTTAGAAAATGCCATCCCTGCACGGCGATAGCCTGTATGCGCGTGACAAATGACCATAATCGAAGAGGCGATAAGAGTTTTTTCAGCCATGACATAAGCTCTCCATAATTCAATGACAAAAGGAAAGCTGGCAAAGGTGACTAAGCCAGCTTAAATCTGACTTACGGCAACCAAGGCACCACAAGCACTTCCACCGCTTTGAAGTTGGTGTTGCTTTCACCTTGTGCTTTGTTTTCCGCTTCGACGACTTTCTTCGCCGCACTGCGATTCGAAGGACCAACAATCAACAGGTTCGGCATGATGCCCAGTGGACGACCTTTGTCGGACTTAAAGCCCATCATGGTTTCCATCGCGGTATCGAAGTTCGCGTCCGTTAAATCCGCTTTAGAGGCAAATGCCTGCTGCCAGAAACCAAAGCCCCAGTTACCGCGAGCATCCACGCCGTACAGGAACTCGTCCATCATGTAGACGTGATCACTGTTGGAAGCATCAGTCTTGTTATTCAGGTTGTAGTCTTTGCGCTGCTGATAAATCAGCGGCTTAAGTGGGCGCGTAGTATCCAACAGGAACCATGCCTCTCCAGCGCCTGCCTGCATGTTAGAGACTGAAGCTTCTTGACCTTCATCACCTACTGGGTGGTCAGTATCGAAGAAGTTCTGACCGTCGTAACATAGGTTGTCAAAACCAGCCAACAGCAATGCAAAGGTCATTTCGTCTGGGTGCGTCGCTGCTGCGTAGCCCATGTCCTGGAACTTCGGCATCAACACGCCATAGGTATCGTCTTCTACGTACTCACGACCAATGGCTTCTGTACCTTCGAACTTTTTGTTCGCCAAGGTGTAGCCATGCGCTTTCATACGGTTGATTTGACGCTCACCAATCCACTCACGCAGGCGGGTAAATTCACCTAGCCAGGCATAAGTTTCCACGGCTGTGGTTGACGGTACTAACGTGGCGATTTTCGGCCACAATTGGGTATAGGTTTGTCGACCAATCTGGAAGTTGGTCTTTACCGCCGTATAGAGAACGCTGAGATTCGCTCCGCTTGTTTTCATCTTTCTCTCCTGAGAACTAATTCACTAAAGGATCACGCGTTAAGCGCTATACCACTGCAGGTTGCACCCACACGATGTCGCCATCGATTTCACTTACCACACCCGCAGTTGGGCGAGATGCGGCAGAATCATCAATGGACACGCTGTTTTCCGTGCTGAAATACACCGTGGTGCCAACGTGGCTGTCATCGATATCACCCGAGTTCAACAAAGCGATTTGTTGCTTCTCGACTTCGACTTTCAATGCACCATCAGCACCTGCGCTGTTGTCTGCGTTAAACGTGGCGATACCAGCAAACTTGGACGTACCATCTGCGCTAGCAAACGGGACGGCTAAACCTGCTGTGAGAAACACCGGAGAACAGGCCGCCAACACGGCAGCTGCCGCTAGTGGGTAGGCACCTTTTAAACCTGAACGACGTGCGAAAACTGAGCTCATTTATGCTTCCTCTTGCTTGGTGGCGAGGTACTGCTCTTTGCTTAAGCCAGTGGCTTTGAGTACCGCCAATTCGGTTTCGGTTAGGTCATCTTGTTTAACCTGATCTTGAGGTGGCTTTTTGCCTTGGGTTTGAGTGGCTTTCAATGCCGCGATAGCTGGACGTGCTTCAATCATCGCTTTGAGGGACGCGACACCTTGCTGCTCACCAAACTGGGTTAAATAGTCGGTTTCAGCTTCAACGACTTTGCCTTCTTGCTTGGCGGTATCGATTAATGAGCTGATGCTGGTTTGGTCTGTGCCAGCTTTTAGAACAGCCAGCTCGCCAACCACACCGTTATAGGCATCAATCGGGACGTACTTGGACAAATCGACTTTTCCATCTTGCGCAGAGAGCGTTGCCACTTTCGTTTCCAGACCATCGACCTTATCGGCTTTTGTCTGCAGCGCATCGATGGCCGATAACGCCGCCGTTGCCATTTCATCAGTGAGTTCGCCGTCGACCGTGATACCCAGTCGGGCTAACAGCTTTTTGAGTGCTTCGTTCACGAATGCATCCTCCGTTTCGCCATAGAGATTTACGTCTACTCCGCGCTTGGAGAGACGCACATTGAAATCCGCTGCCAGCGCTGCGACCGAGTCCATCTTGGTAATACCAGGATCGTTGGTGATGGCTGCCATGCGTAAATAGAGAGGTTTGCCCGATTTGTCGTAAGGGAAAACTGCCGAGAGAAATGCATACTCTTTCTCGTCAATCATTGACTGGGCTTTGGATGTCCATTCAGGACGGATGTAGATACCTTGACCTTCACGCCACTCAATATCGGTAGAGGCAGTTAGCCAGGCTGCAGCAGGTGCTCTTTTGCCTGTCTGTTCGACATAAAGGGTTTGGTGGTCATAATCGACCAGGACTTTATCGCGCAGCGCTTTGGTTGCCGCGATAAAAGCTTGTGCACCATCAGCATCTAAATGCCAGTGACCGTCTGCTGTATCAGTAGGTCGACCATCAGGCGCTTTGAACTTGCCAGCTGGCAGCAGTTGATACCAACCATCATCATGCGTTGATAAATCGGCAGTCAGTACCGCTAACGGCTCATTGCCCTTGTTGGCAGAGAGTACCGCTTGTGCGATTGGGTGAGGTGTAAAGGTATGTGTTTTCATGCCCTCCATAGTGAAGGGCATACGGGGTTAGTTGAGATTCACGAGGGTTGCTGTTAGCTATACCACCATGCTTTTAGGCGACTAACCTTAGAGACTTCTTCATGATGGTCATTAAAGCCATGCACTTTCGCTAGTTCGTTATGGCATTTATCGAGGAGCGCATCAATGATCGGCGGCTCTTCAATTTCGATGCTCACCTGTTTTTGTTTAAAATGTTTCTCTTGTTCGAGACCGATATGATTGATTCCAGTCAACTCAACCTCTAATGCTAAATATCGTTGTCTTAGTGAAGCATGAAGCAGAGCCTTACCACTGCTATCGAACACCAAATCTAAGATTTGCGATAGCGCCACAACGCAAGCCAACCATTTAGCGGCTTCTGTATTGTTCTGAAAAATAAAAGCGAACGCGGCGGAGCTACTAATCAAGGAGAGAACAGTGACAAATCTGCGCATACGAGAATAGAAGTTTTGAAGATGCATGTGATAGCGAATCCCTAATTGGGTGTTCCACCGCAAATTCCAAAGTCTATCTTTATCTTTCTGTGCTGGCTCCGTCATAGGCGCTCCTATTTTTTATCTGGATTGGGCGGCGTAGCTGTACGCTGCATGATTGTTGTCGTACCTTCTTTTTCGCCTTTTAAAACTGCATCACGTATATTAACTTGACCTTTCGGACGCCACTGTTCTTTAGCGATAAAATCGTCATTCGAACGTGATGGCGTTTTATTTTGGTCTCTGTTCTTATCGTTGTTTTTAGTCATGTTGATATTTCCTTTATCGTTTAAGTTTACAGGAGCATATCAACTTGAAACCAAATGAGCATCAACATAATTTACACAACGTGTTTAAACCCCGTTTAAAATTGTTTATTTTGAATTTAACCGCTATCACATGAGGCATTGCACCAATTATGACGTTAACGCGCTTAGAATCGCTTACAGCGCGTTTTATTCTTGGAGCAAGAAGTCACCCAGGATGTCGTAAATTTCGACTGGATCGCCATCATCAACCCCTAGCCATCGACGAGAAGGTATTGCGGCTAAATGGGCTGGCATATCTGGACTACCACCATAGTAATGAATGGCCCCATATTCTTCTGGTGTACCAAAGAACAGATTAGAGTTGGTTGCGATGTAACTGAGGTTGCCACTTAAGATACCGTTCAGGGTTAAGATATCGTTTTGGCGCTTAGGCTTTCTGGCTTGGTAGGCTGGCGATAGCGGTGCCCACGGTTCACCATCGGGACTAACCTGATCGCGAAAGCGTTGGTCATGGCTGACCAGCAGCATCTCACCAATGTCTTGAAAGGCCGGTTGCAGACTGGTGCCCTGCTTTAAAAGCTGATTAAAGCGACGCTGCAGCTTTTCGCTCTCTTCAAACTTAAGGGTGTAATTCACACCTGCCATTACATTTCACCCATCGACAGTAAAACGTACTGCTCATACACTTCTGGATCGGCCTGGCTAATTAATACCGTGTATAAGTCACCAATGCGATCCGCCTCTTCGCCTTTTGCTTGAGACAACAGCGCATCGTACTCCTGAAGATTTTCAAGAGTCACTGGCGGCCTGGTGAGTTCGAGTGCTTGTTCGTAGATTGTCATAATGTAACTTTAAATCGCCTTGTTAACCGTGTCTGTAATGAAGCTAAAGATTTCTGGATAGCGGTCATTCAGTGCCTCTGGCGCAAACAGCCATGCTACAAAGTGCTCCGCAAACCATTCAAATTCATTCTGCTCGGAATACTGAGTAATGCCATAAGCCACTGGTGCTGCTGGTGAACCGGCTTTAAAGTGGATTTGGTGGCCCATCTCATGCGCCCAGGTATTCAGCACTCTTGCCGAGTCTCCATACATCGCTTTCACTATAGTAGACAAACTGTATTGCTTGCTTGTTGCACTCAGAGCCATAGCGCGTTCTATAGCTTCTCTTAGTTGCTCTGCTGTGACTCGCTTTAGCGTATCGGTGCTTTTCGCTTTCACCACCACATGGTTCCAGTGCTTACTGGTAAAGCCGTTGGTACGAGTCGCATTGCGATGAAAGAAGTTCAGGATTGGCGCTCTTTGCCCCGACTGCAGATACTCTTCAATCGGCTCGACGAGTGCCCGGCCTTTCGCCTTTCCAGACAGTTCGCTCTGTTTGAGAACCAGGGTTTTAACTTCGAGCTTGCTTAGGAACTCCGTAAAGGCAGTGAGCTGTGGGTTTGCTGTTTGCTCCAGAACGCGGCTGATTTCCCAAGCATTAACACCTTTAACCGTAGAAAAAGCACTTTCGACCGCTCGCTTTGGTAGGCGTTCTTCCAGAGGCGGCTTGGCCTGAACGAGCGTTTTAGTCTTCTCGGTTAGCTCTGCGCTGGACTTGGGTGTGTAGTCAAAGCCTGGATCAACACCTTTAGGTACTCGGTGCACTTCACCAGTGACTTTATCCACCCAATCATAATGCTCAATCTTTGGTGCCTGGCTTACCTCAAGACCAAGCCGCTCCAAGGTTCGCTTGCTGGCAGTGAGCTTTTTGCATTTACAACCAAAGCCGTTGATTGGTGTGTGCGTCTTCCACCACGGGTCATCCAGTGGCAGTACCATGTTGTTCCAGGACAAGTGATCGTGGCGCGGGTGTTCAGAGCCGGAATGTTTATAGATGCCATAAGGGCGTCGATGTTTAATCTGCTCGATCTGTTGCTCACGGCCAGCGGTGTAGCTTTGGCGAAGGTTGGTTTCATAAATGACCTGGCTACGCCAATTCGCATGGCCGTTATGCTCCCATCCATGCTTGGCAACAATGTGTTTAAACTCGCTTTTAAACCAGTTTAAACTCTTGCCTTCACTAATGGCTTTATCGACCGCTGAGCGAAAGTCTGCCAGCAAATCATCTTTCATTGCCCCTGCAACAATGAAGCTACGGTCGTGGGCTTGCTTCCACATATCCGCCCAACGCTCAGTGGGCACGTTGACCTTATTGCGAAAGTAGGCAATCTGCTCTTCGAATGGCAGCGAGCCGTAGTTAACCTTTCCGACCATGCTTTTCTCTTACCCACTCATAGGTGCCAACAACCAAACCAAAAACCATTCCAATAACCAGCCCGATCACTCCACCAAACCCAGCGCCAAGCGTAAATACGTTTAACAAAGACTCGTCCATCAGATCTCCTTTACTTGTGAATGTACGCGATTTTTGCGGATACAAATGGCAGAGTCAGAGAGAGCGTGGAGCATTTGACGCCCGCTATGAAATGGCTGTACACACCTAAATTAAAGATGTGATAAAGCCTTCCACCTTGTTTTCTATCTGTCCAATACAACTCTTTAGCTACATCAAAGCTAAAGACAAAGCGGTTTAACTTTTTAATTAGGTTCACTTCCCATCCTCCACATCATTAATGCCAGCCAACTCTGCCGCCGCCATGGCCTGTGCCATCATTTCACCCAACTCATCGATACTGATTTGCCCTTGCAGACCAAGGATGTCATCGCGCAGCTGCTTGAGCGACGTGGCGTTTTCGACTAACTCACGCACCGGCTCAATCATGCCTTCCAATAACGTTGCAGACTGGCTGTGTAGATTGGCGAGCTGGTCATCGACGACATCTTTATCTGATTGAGCTTTGAGCGCGGCCTGATTGGTGGCCTTATCAGAAGCATTTGGCTCTGGTGGTGTTGATGTTGATGCACTCAGTACTGCTTCACCATCTTTCGCCATTGGAATTTGGGTTTTATCGTGTGCCCACTGCAGAGGAACTCGCATGCCAAGACCAACCAAGCCAGGTAACGAATCGGATAAATGCTTCAAATCTTCCGGTTCGGTCAGGTCAAACTCGAAGCGAGGCGTACGGCGCTGGTGCTGGTAGCTCTTACCGTTTAACGCATAAAGTGGATACACCACATCACGAGTCAGCGTGGCCGCGAGTCTGGTTAAATCAAAATCGCGGATCTCTTCTCTTACTTCGTTATGCACATTACCCAGCGCATTGGTGCTGCTCTTGCCATCGGCCTGAGAGGTCAACGTACCACCTAGAATCGCTTTGGATTGAGATTTCTCACACCAACTTATCATCGCCATAAACGGGTCAGATTGCCCATCTGCCGCGTTTTGGAAATCAATGTCCATGCCTTTAGGAATGATGCCGCCTGCGTTATGGCCAATGCTCATAACTGCTCGCATTAAAGTCATCTTTTCTTGCTCGGTCGCCCCCTCAGGGTATTTACCCAGACGGATTGGCAAACCATAAATCTCAAGGAACTCAGCCAAATCACGCACACTGTAGTTCTTAAACAGGAACGGCCATGCCAACACACGCACCAAACCACGACGCGTGAGATAACCTGACTTGGCTTTAGCGGTATGGCGTATCCAGCCAAACGGTTGCAACTCAGCACCCTCATGGCTGCCATCACGTAAACGCAGTTGGTTACGGTCGTCAGGGTGAGTTTTGAACCAGGAAGGATCGCGATGATGCACGTTTTGGATATAGTGCACCCCACCTTCATATTCCCAATCCAGCTCAATGTTGGAAAAGCTTTTTAAGGTCGCGTCACTCAAATCAAAAATGGCATCGTCCAGCCAGGTGGCATCTTCCAAAATCTCCTGAATCAATTCGGCATCGGCTTTTTCTTGGGCTGTGGCGTTACGAGGTGGTTTGATATTCCAGTCCATGCCCTGCAGTGCCATACGACGCTTGCCCAATTCGCTTTGGATATGGGCGTCTTTCTCTTCCATATCTTCAGCCAGTTCACATTGCGCTTTTAAATCACCTTGCTCCGCATCGCGCATCAGTCGAGCCAGTTTAGCCGGTGTTAAACCAGAAGACGGATGGTCTGCAAATTCACGATGCAGCGTTGCTAGCTTGGCATCCGTTTTGGTTTGTGGCTCATCAAGCACATCCATCTCAATAGGACGGCCCCATAAGTCCACGATATTTGATTGTCGTTTAGCCATAAGTATTCCTTGCCTGTTTGCTACCAGGCACCACGCTCAAACGCATGGTAGTCGTCATAGTCATCGTCGTTAGAATTGGGGATCGGAGTAAATTCGATGGCACTGCCTTCCATCCAGCTGGCGCGAACGGCCATGGCAAGCGCAACTGCAAAGTCACCGTGGCGCTTATCACCCTTGGCACCCTCAAGGTCTTTGGTGCGTCCTTTATCTATTTGAGGAACACCATTGACGACCTTGATATTCGATAAGTCATCTAGAATGTGTTGGTGTCTTGGTAACGTTAAGTTGAAGTCGTCGAACTCGGCTTTTAATTTCGGCATCCATTCGCCGTACCATTTCGCGCTTAGGTCTACTCGATCAATAACTTCGGTTCCGTACTTCAGCGCAGCGGCTTCTGCTAAGTACCCACCATTACCGGTAGCATCAAAAGCACCCGCACGAAAACGTGGTAGCGATTCAATGATGAACATCATCACTTGCTTTTGAACTTCATAAGGTGCGTTTTTGACTTCCACTGTAATCGGCACTGACTTCCTTAATAGGCTGTCGACTGCCAGCACAACAAATACCGACAAATCGCCTTTACGCGCAAAGTCTTCACCAAAATAATGCGGATTCTTAACCGCTAAACCATCTAGATACGGCTTTAACTCTTGTTCACAGAATTGCTGAGTTTCAAGATATCGATGCTCTGGGGACCACTCCATCCAATCATCAGTACAAGTTAGGCGCAGAATAGGGAGAGAGCGGTCAGCTATCATTGCCTGCTCAATTGAGATGCGAGTTAGATAGGTGCCTCCAGATTTCTTAGGTATGCAACCGTATTCCTCATCAGCTGATTCCTTGTTTGGGGCATTTTTATATAAACCGTCACGCCATTTTTTCTCTAACTCTTTGCTATACGGCTTTCCAGTAACAAAACAAATTCGACGGTATAGGCCGTCTTCGAGAGCATCATCCAAGGTGATACGATGAATTGAGTAATCCTTTTTCCCTTCTTTCGCCTCTTGGATGTATTGGTTGAACGGGTTATCAACACCATTGTGAGTAGAGATCAATCGCACCCTCGCACCCCACATCGTAAGCGCCAGTGCCGCTTTCAATAGCTCTTCCAAGCTCTCATGGAAACCTGCTTCATCAATCACCACGTCGCCTTGCAGACCACGCAAGTTTGAAGGCCGAGAACTCAGCGCTTGAATTTTGAAACGGCTATTAGGGAAGCGAATCATGTAGGCAAGAATTTCTTCTTTCTTCTTGCTATCCCAGAAAGTTTGCTCATAGACGTCCGCTTCAGCCAGCTCGTTAAATGCACGAGCAAACAGTGCGCAGGCGGCAATATATTCAAGCGCCATCTCTTGCTTCGAGCCAACATAGAAGACATTTCGTCCCCCACGCTTTTTAGGTTTGGCAGCGGTAATCACGTTTCGCCCAGCCTCTGCCCAAGTAAGCCCCGTTCGACGGCTTTTCTCAGCAATCATGATGTCGCTTTCATCTTCAAACCATTCTTGCTGGTACTTCAGAAAAACGGGTTCTTTTGCTGGGATCTCAAATTCATCAGCGAGTGGGACATCAACACCTAACTCGGCCATCTTGTCGGCAAGGTCTATCTTTGTTGCTTTGGACGTTGGTACGAGGGATTGTTTAGTCATTACGCTTTACCAAGTAAGATGCCACGAATACGTTCTTCAAACTGCTCACTCATGCCATCAACACCATGAAGTTCTTCAGAGATCGCATCTGCTGCTTCTTCAGCAAACTGACGACGAATCTCCTGCTCTAACTTCACGCTACCCGTTTGTGCTTCTTGTAGACGTTTAATCGCTAGAGCCAGCTGCCCCATCGTTTTGGGATCGATAGGTTTATTTTCCTCAAGCTTGTCCATCTGAAATTCAAAGATGTGTGACTTGCCGATCTCAATCAAAGCGCGGGAAATATCGGTTTGGGGCATCTCACCAAACTGGCCTACCCACTGCTTGGTCAGCTCTTGCGCTTGGGCGTAACGCTCCATCCCTTTGCGAAAGGACTGAGCATAGCGGCTCATCGCATTGCGCTTGATGTATTCAGGGTCTTCGGATAATCCTTTCTGGTCGATTTCATCATTAATCAGCGTACGGATACGCTCCTGACTCATTCGGCCATCACGCAACAGCATGTTTAACTGGCTTTTAAGTTCATCCGGCAGTTGGTCAATTTTACTGACGCGGTGCTTAGTATGTTTCTTTGAATCGCTCATAAAGCCCTCTTAAACGACGAGTAAACGATGACAACGCCGGGCGAATAATCGGGCGACAACGGATGTAATAACGAAACTTCGCGTATTGGAACGCGCTATAAGACGCCACCCACAACAAGTAAATCTTCATTGGTTCTGACATAGACACACCTACTGTTTATGGGCTTGGGCGTTTCACACCAGGATGAACCGCTTGCCCATTGGCAATATCAATCCCACGCTGTTTGATTGTGGCGACTAAGGTGCCATTGATGTCTTTGGTTGAGATTAAGCTCTGTTCTTCAAGCCAGTAGATTTCAGCACGAACGGTGTCGCGACTGACCAGATGACCATACGCATCTAAGCTGTGGTCAAGCACACTATCGTTAGCGGTGTAGCCCACTGATTCATTGAGAATGCGCAACATCACCAACCGTCGGTCTTGCTGCAGAAGTTCAGCCATTGCCATTGTTTCTTTCCTTTAGTTCGTTTTCGAGTAGCAACTGAGCCAGATGATTAACGGGTTTAAGCTCAGCCCTGAGTTCTCGGATTTCTGCCTTTGCATCAGAGAGCTCGATGCGCAGCTGGGTTACTTCTTCATGACCAGGTAAGGCATCCACTTTCGCGTGCATGGCTGTCATTTCCTGCCTGACGGCAATCAGGTCTTCGGTTTTGGCGTAAGTCTTTTTGAGCACAAACACCACGATGATCCAGCCAAGCGTGATGCCGCTCATCACCCAAGGGGTAAAGGTTCGGATTAGCTCCAACGATTCAGGCTTCACGGTGCCTCCATTTCAGCCAGGCATTCCACGCAGTGCGTCGCGTCCGGCTTAATCGCTAATCGCGCTTTCGGAATTGGTTCTAGGCATTCAGCGCAAATCACTACATCCGCAATTTTCTTTTGAATGCCCCGACCACGCTGCGTTCTCGCGTTATCGATACACCGCTCTAACTCGCTGTGTTGCTTCTCGACCGACTTGTCGATCCAATCACTCATTGAGTCAGCCCTTTATCTTTCTCACGGTGACGCAAGCCCATGTAAGTCACAGCTAAGCCAAGCAGCAGCGAGGCAACAGCTAAGTCAGGTGATGGAGTCGTGATCAGGTAATAGCTTGCCGAGCCACAACTGACGAGTGCCATCAGTGGACGTGACCAACGAACGACTTTATCTGTCGCTGTGTCGCCCTTTCGAATGGTTTCTTGGGTTTCATGCTGTTCGGCTTGGCGGTCTTGGGCTGCGATTTTGGCGCGTTCAGTCAGCTCTTGTTCAAGACGAACACGAAGCGTTTCTAGCTCTAGCTTTTGTTCTGGTTGCAACGCTTCAAGACAATGGTTCACTGCTGCTTGTTTGGCGTCTGTCGTTGCCAGCTCTCGATGAGCAACTTCCACGGCATCCGCGACTTTATCTGCAGCGGTGTTGCCCCCAAGCAACGCAGAAATGCCACGAATGGCAGCAGGGCCGACCTGTAACGCCAGTGCAGCTATTGTTGAAAGTGACATGAGCGTATCTCCCTGAGTTTATCTAACGGGCTTGACGAACTTGGCGCTTTCACCAGGCCCAAATGGATATGGATGTCGGCTGGCGTAATGCTCTTCCATCCGCGATTAAAATAGGATTGCAGGGTCGCATCGTGACTGTGTAACGGTGGACGTGAAGGCACAGAAGCGTTGTTGTGTTGAGCCTGTTCTTCGGCCTCTAGCCGTTTCTCTCGCCCACGTTGATATGACCAATCCCAATTGCGTCCCATGTTGCACCTACGACTTAATGATCAGCTTGGCTGGCTTGCCACCCAGCTTGTGCATGAGGTGATTAAAGGCTGAGCGAGAATCGAGTACTGCCCACTGATTGCGGCCTTGTTTGTCTTTAAGGACTCCGAAATCAAACCCCACACCGATACAGCCCTGCAGTTGGTCAACACGGTTCGCCACATGGATAAGAATGTGAGTGCGCTGAGATGGTCCCCAGATAGTGACGCCTTGCTCTTCGCCGTCTAGGGCGTAGCATTTGCCAAACTTAGGGCTCTGGTGAGGCACCAGGTCATAGTGACCATCAGGAACGCAAGAGATCATAGGCGCGTTGTCCTTCCACGGGCGCTCAATGGTTTTGCAGATTTCATTGCCGAATTCATCACACAGCACACCAAAGGTGCCGTGTTCAAAGCCTCGACGGTAAAGAACTAAAGTTTGTGGGCTTTCAGGCATGCTCATATCCTCACGAATTGCATAGATTCCGTTGATTGTTATGAACATTTTGATTGGGGTTGGTGGGGAGCAGGAATTCACCCGCAACAATGGAGAGTTGAAAAAAGATCAGGTAAAAAACGCCCCCAGAGTTGGAGGCGTTGGTTATTCAAATAGGCTGAATTGACGGCGCTGGATTTCTACTTGTCTCATCCTGGCAATGATTTCGTAGATGGTTTTGCTGGTCAGGTGGTGACGTTTGGCTAACTGCGGAACGTTACGGCCATTGAACTCGTTGAAAATCTCCATATCGCGGATTTGCTGCTTGAGTTTGTCACCACGTGGCAAGTACACCTGCATGCCGCCCATGTATTCACCAATGCTCATCACCACTTTTAACGGTAAGTCAGGGGTTTCGATACCAGCTTGCTTGAGCTCATTGGCCACAACACCATGCAGTTCCAAAAGCATTGCAGGCCAAGCTGCACTGCCTTCTGGTAAGTCACCAATATGGTCTAGCACCTTGCTATCGATTTCTTCGTCACTGAACATTTCTCGTTGAGCCATCTTCACACCCTCCCACTTCATATGGGAAGTATGAAACAGTGAAAATGATCCTCAAGAGGAAGTTACCCGCGAAAAGATCATCTCAGGATATTCTAAACTCGAATCCCACAACTCTTCATGGCAGCAGCTAAGGATTCATCCAACTCATACTTTCCGGTTGTGCCTGAGTTTGTCACACCTTCAGAGCGGTAAATTATTGTTTTGCCTCGCAGCATTTCATTGAGAATTGCTCTGGCTTTATCGCCAGTCGTCGCGGTATAGGGCTGGAACATTTGGTTAGTTGTCTGCTTTGAGGTTTCGATAGCAGACTTGACAATTTGTTGTTGGTCTTCAGGCAGGTTTTCGTAGTAGCTGCTCATTGAGGTGAAGTCGAGACTCTTGTCTACTGGCGTTTCAGCATTGGTGATTGTCCAAGCTTTGTTGCTATCAATTCGCAGTTGTACCGTGCCAACCGGAACTTGGTATTTACCGCCGCTCATAACACCAACTCGCAGTTCTCCATCTACTTGCTCAAGAAATGGATACAGCTTACCAACCTCAGTGTAAACACTATTACTCGTATAGACAGAACCTACCGTCACTTTACAGCGAGATTCATCGGTAAACTCGTCAACTGAACGATCTGCGATCCAATGGACGCTTGGCGAAGTTGCACAGGCAGATAATAATAGAGGCAAAAGTAATATTGATTTTTTCATTAATAAAACATCCATTTGAATAGTAACCGAATGCATAGTAACTGATTTGAGCGTGACAAGAGAACGTGCACCAAGAAAACAAGAATTCAACCACAAAAAAACCACTCCGAAGAGTGGCTTTAGTTTTAGTCAAAGAATAAGGTTCAATAACCAAGTTCTCGTTTTGAGATAATAGAGACGGAAACACCTTCCGCTTTTGCCGCGTCTCTAAGCGTATAACCTTTATCTATACGCTCCTTCCTCAGCTGCTTTCCACGCTCTATCGCATCTAGAATGTCTTTAGATACATACCCAGCACCTAAACATCTTTCACACGTTTGGACTTCACTGTAGTGCTTAGAGCTATCAATTCCTGTATTAACGAAAGCAATTGACTGCCTTTGACCTTTACAAGTTGGACATTTATACATTGCTAAATCTACCTTTGATTTTGTGCATTCCAGCCAAGCTCTTTCAATCGATTCGCTATGGAGCTTTCTTTCCCTAACGGGTCTTGCCCTGCCTTGATCATGCGTTCGGCCTGTTCAAAGTACCAGGCTGAACCATCGTCTTTTGGCTGATCCACTTGCGGCCCTGATTGCTTGCCATCAGGTGAACCACCTAAACGAGTCGCTGCAGACTGATAGACTTGCTTTAGGTAGTTGTGGTTTGCCAAGGGTTTTGAATCGCTATAGCTAGAACGCTTTTCATGAATCTTACTCACGGTTTCCGCTAAGGCTGAAGCCAGAACATGATCGGCTCGGTACTTCTCCAATACTTCTCGCAACAGCTTCACCGCTCGCGCATTGGATAAATCCTGCTTGGCCGGACGGAACAACCCCAAATAACTCAACATCGGTTTGGCGACAAAATCAGGCAACTTTGCCACCTCACCCAAAAGTTCTCGACCTGCATCATCCTGAACCAGCGACTCTAGGTGCAGGTTGGCATGACAGACAGGACATCTCGATAACTTCATTCAACCTCCCCTGTACCTAATGATTTTATTCTTTTAGCCCTTGGTAATGGTGTGTTTCGCCAATCTCCACAATACCGATCAAGGTAAGCTATCGCTTCTTCCTCCGTTTTACTGCCATGGGTTCGCACGTGCTTAATAAGCTCCTTGGCTTTGCGATTCAAATTGCTCACTCGGCCTCCTTGCGTAAATTCAACATCCAGTTGTAGTGCTGTGCGATAGCGTCATAACCCATAGGTTTGTTGGTGCGCTCATTCCACGGTACCGTCCAACCTTTGTCTTTCATCTCGTCAATCATGACGCGACGGTGCCAACGTTTAAGCGCTTCTAGTACCTGTGTGGCTTGGTCTTCATCACACCAGGCAATGCAGTCCACTTTGTCTTTTTGATTTTTGAGGATGCGCTGAGTGTATTTATCCAGCGCACTTTCAGAGCGGTCGCGAACAAAGCCATGGGTTGCCATCGTGATCCAAATGGCACGGCACTTATCAATAATGGTGTTTTTCGATTTGCCTGACTTAGGGCTTAAACGCTTTTTAAATGGCTTTTTACTGGTGTTTACCTTGCGTTTAAATCCTTTGGCCTCTAGCGCCGCAATTACTTGTTCCAGCTCTTTGATGTTCATTTTGCTGCAGGAGGCTTTGCCTGTTTCGCTTTCCAGTAGTAAGCGATAAACATCATCTTCCAGAGCCAGCTCGCGTTTGGCGACATGGATTATTTGGATAAGGCGGTTGCGGTTAGCCATTTTTACACCACTCCTCAGCACCATCACCCCAAGCATCATTTAACTTTGGTGTGGCTATATGATAGTTGTCCGTTACATGCATTTTGGCGCAAAGATATAGGTCAGCAAGGGTGAGCTCATGGCTATCAATAAACCCCGTCTCATACGCTCCAATAATGCTGTTAACAAACTGCATTACCGCTTCACCTTTGACCTTATCTTCCGTAGATGGCGATGGCTTTTTTAACTCTGCTGGTTCCTTGGTATTTCGGGCTCGATAGATTGCACCAGGGGCAAGTAAGATTTCTTCATTGGCAAGCTGACTTAATGGGAAGCCGCCACACTCTCCACATCCACAGTCACACTCATCTTTGATGGCTTCACGGACGAAATCATAGATACCTTCTGCAGTTTCAACCCATTCGTGGGCGAAACCTTCGTGAGTCTCTAGTGCCACAGCCTTTGGACTGAACTTAATTACTTTAGCCATTGCTAGCCTCCAACTTTTTACTTTCTTGCCCTGGAACACCCTGATTGAGCACTACGTTCTTTGATTCTTTGAAGCCTTGGTATCGAGCTTCGTTACCTTTCTGGCCTGCACTTTTAGCTGCTCGAACATTTGCTTTTTCAAGGTTTTCGGATTTTTTAAAGCTTTCGATCTGCAGCTTCTCATCATCGCTTAAGGCAAAGGCTTCAACTTTTTTATAAACACCAATGACCCACCCCTCACAGAACTGATCGGCGCGAATAGTCTTATTAGACTTCTTCATTCTTTTGCTCAACGTAGATATAAAGTCTTTACGTGCAGCCGTAAGTTGGCGCTCAAGAACGGTGTATACATAGCCCGCAATCTCTGGCCGTTGGTCGTGGCCGATAAAGACCATCTCCATACGTGTAAATGTTGGCTGAAAGTACCCATCACAACCAAAGGCCAACTTAACTACGTTAAACAGCCCCGATAGGTAAGCAGGCGGTGTCTGAATTCTCAATTGAGATGTAATGGTCTCATCACAAACACCGTTCAACTCAGGATTGTCAGCGCCAATGTTGTGCTCAATCATGAGCTTTTGAGCGCGAGACAATGCTAGAGATGCTTCATGTGGGTTTGAGGATTTAGCTAGGCGAAGTAGTTTTTTAATCTTATCCAAAACTTTGTCGTTCATTTCGTTATTCCTCCACCAACACAACACCATCGTCGGTTATTACCGCTCCCGTGATGACTTGACCAGATTCAGTTCGAACCAAACCAAAAACCTCAGCTTCTTGAATTGCCTCTCTCAAACGCATTAAAACTTGCTCTTTGTTATCTTTGAGCTCTTTCCGTTGCTCTTTGGTGATTATTGACATGCTTACCCCTCCTTCTTGGCTTCACGTATCGCTTCTCGACGGCCTTGCCACCAATAACGCTTTGCCATTCTTCTTTGATGTGACGGGAGCTTTGAAAGAACATTTTTGACCATTTTTGTTGTAAGTGGATGGTCTAAACTTTCATATCCATCGTTAAGTAAGCTATCAGCGTGGTACCTAATAAAGGCTTTTGAGTTGCATTTCCGGCAAGGTAGTTCTCCGCCAATATCTAGATAAGAATCTCCGCTTTCATCGAGACCACCACTGTCTAAATCCCACATGTAGCCATCAATGCACTGACCATCTGGGTAATGTGCTCCAAATTCATGGCCAACATAGCCACATCCTAGTTGTTGTTTTTTCATACGTTTATCCAAATTTCAGGTAAAAAAATCCCCGCGATAGCGGGGACATACATCTATTGGCTACCGTTCTAAGTGCTCTATCGCATCACTGGTTGGGGCGGACCATCGCCCTTGCACCCATCGCAGGGCGGCTATCACACCATCTTCGTAGGTATCATCGGGGTATCCCGTTCCTTCGATTTCAATCAGTGTCTGCGCAAGGTCGATTTCTTTCTCGACGGCCTCTTGGTCATGAGGGCTGGTAAACTGTGTCATGCTGCCTCCTTCTCGTAACGCCAAGCCCATTTCTGACAAAACTGACAGCGACTTTCTGCCCAGTGACGGTTCTCCGGCTTAACTGCATAGTTTGCTGCTACCTGCCAGGCAAAAGCGGCGTCTTTGATGTAACCGACTCTTTCTAAACTGGCCGCATGCTCGGCATACTCTGAGTAATTGCTTTTTTCCTTTGCCATCTTGTCCTTCCTTAGAGCTTTGAGATATCGAGGGGGAACTGCTTGTACTGGCCGTTCTCCTGACGCTCATAAATACGCAGGTAAGCACTTGTCCCTGTTACTTGCACTGAATCAGCAATCGCTTCCATGGCTTCCATCCAGTCAGGCTCATCGATATTGAGTGAGCGTAAAGAGAGCACGGAGTTCAAATCAATGTGGCCTTGCTTATTGACTCGAAACGCATGCTCCACCAGCGCTTTAATGTGGTCATTTGCGCCTTCTGACCAACGGCTGATACAGCTGTCAATCTTGCTCTTCGCCACTTGAATACGCTCATCAAATACGCGGTGCTCACCCACAGCGCGCATCAACTTGTACTTGCCATCAAACGACAGCAACGAAACGTTGCCTTTGGTACCGCCATACTTCACGTCGTATTCTTCTGCAGACAGGTCAACAAAATCACGAATCTGGCTCATTGCTATGGCTTTGAATTCAGCTAATGCTTGTTGAGCGGCCTTGGCCTTCTCCACGATTCCAGTGACCAAATCATCACGTAAGATATCAATATCTTTAACCTGTGATTCAGGCACTAACGTGCCGTTCGCTTTTAGGCGATAGCCTTCTGGTACTGCTACTTCTGACATTTGGTAATTCCTTGTGGTTTAGCGCATTCAGGAAGCGCAAGTAAGATTCTTTTGGTGAGCTTTTCAGCCAGTTGGTTAATGCCGCTGCAGTCACCCTCGTTGGTGGTGATGGCGTAACACACCTTGTTGTTTTCAGTATCCAGCGACACATTAATGACCACCTTGGCGCTTAATGCAGTCGACATGGCAGATCTCCTTGCTTCCAGTTCACGGTGCAACCATCAACCTGAAGTGTGTAAACCGTGGAATAAACGCCCTTTAAAAACTGTTTAATCTCGATGGCTTTAGCTTTCATTTCAGGCGTTGGCTGTTCGATATTAATAATCACGCCGCGTGGTGTTTTCAGTGCTACTACTACTTTGCAACCGTAATGGCGGAGCTTCTTGATAACGTGGGAAGCCTGTCTTTCTTGGTTGCTGATTGTGTTCGTTGTAATGGTCATAAATCACCTTCCTTGTGAACCAGTTTCCTCCTTTATATAGGAGGAAGCCGATTCACTTCGGTTATTGTTTTGGCTATTTTTTATACTTCGCATTCCAAAGTAGCTGGTTGTATTTGGCTGCGAGTTTTATGAGTTCTTTTTCTAATAAGTCACAATACTTTGAGTTATTGCCGCCGCCTGCCCGTTTTATGTATTCAAGTTGAACATTGGTGTCGTACATGTTCGGTTCTTCATTGATATCTATCTTAGGGGCGGCGTTTTTTTTCACCTACTGGTTTACAATAAATAACTTTCTCATCGTGCTCTTTGGGCTTAATAAGCAGTTCTCCACGAGGAGTGCTTTTGTTACGCACAGTGATGGTTGCTTCTAATTTTGAATGTGGGCAACCGCTTCTGCATGCTTTGTACAGCATCACTCTTTGAGGGTTCGTCGCTGCAAATTCTCGTTCTTGATGCCAGATACACTTATCAATGGATATTTCACCTAGTACCGGACAGTTCACAACTTGTTTCATGTATCGACCTAAAACAAGTTGCTCCAAACGTTCTATGTCTCCTGCATATTTCCCCTTTAGAGCAAGAGATATCTGAGCGGGACTCACACCTAACTCTTTTGCGACCTGGCGTTGAGAACTAGGTGGCTCACATTCGCTTCGTAGGACATCTAACCAGTTATTTTTCATTTAACCTCCTTGTACGAAACGAATTTCGATAGGTTTGGGTCCCATAACCCCTTCTTTTGTCTTTCAATCGGTGCTTTAGGGCCAGTGTTTTTAACCATCAAATACATGGCCTTTTCTCCGGTAGGACTACCAGGAGAAAGCTTTCTTAGATATCCAGCTTTAACTAAAATATTGATGAACTTATTTGCCGCGCTACGCTTTACCTCTCCGGCTGTTTGAATGTCACAGATATTGAACTTGCGCAGAACTCGCATTGACGTCCACATTCTGTGCCTAGGGCGCGAAGGAGGTAATGACTTTGGACTGGAAGAAGCCTTACCTTTACCAAAATCTATGTTTGCCCCAGCTTTCAATTGATATTTATACGTCCTGCCATTTTTTTGAACGAGTTCAACAACCTGTTTATCCAATAACCTAGAGACAAACGTCGATACCTGTCTCCTAGTCATTGGCGTCACTTGGGCTATTTCTACGACGCTAAAAACAACGCGCTTTTTCATTTCTAACCAAGCAAGCTCACGAGGGCTTTTGGTACTACACAACATTTACAAACCTCACTTTAGCTAGATTGATTAGATGATTTTCTCTTCGCCCCAGTGGTCCGAGTTAATGTGCTGGATATTATCCACTTGCGCTTTTCTTTCGATGGTTTCCAGAGCAATCGCTGTAAAACGATAGTTCCCGTTCGTCTCCATAAGCACTCGTCTTAAGAGATCATCAGCGACTGTGATTTCGTCTTCAAATAACTCATGAACCATAATTTGGAGATCTTCGATATTCGCTGGTTGGAACTCATAACGTGCTGAAATGCGACTATCCAACTGAGGTAGTCCCGCAACCTTTCGAGCGATTTTATCCATGCCAACCAGGATAATTGGCGTACTTGTTAAATCATGAATATCACGAATCATCTCCAACAACTCTGGCTGGTCCATGTAGTAATCCGCTTCATCTAGAAAGATAACTTTCTGTTCCATCGCGAGTGCATCTACAACCTTGTTGAACTTATCCATTTTGCTTCGCGGACAGTCTCGAATACTCAGCTCTTTTAACAATCGCTCAAGGAAAGTGGCCGGTGTTTCTAATCGAACAGCTCGCAGATAAACGCCGTTATCGATGTTGTTGAGCAACTTAAGTGTTGCAAAGGTTTTACCCAGTCCAGGACGACCGTCCATAAGACCAATTCCAGGAACCGCCGGAGAACGAGTAATCAGTTTAGTTAGAAGGATATTCGCCTGTGCTACGTTTTCTGTATAAGCTACTTTGTATTTCATTGTTCTTTCCCTTTATCTCTAATTTAAAATTGATTTCTTTTCGCTGCTGATTCCCCAGCACCGTTCTTAAGCCTTTCTGCCATCTTTGCTGCCGCTGGCTGAGCTGCTCTGAATCGGTTCATCGCAGCTATTTCATCAGGTGTTAGCTCTCTTAAATCTTGTTGACGCAAGTAGTAAGTGAACTCCTCAATTTGGTTTGCAAAGCGTGGTTTTGCATCCTGAGCCTTAAGCGCTTTTTCCATAGCCAATTGCTCTTCACGCTGCTTTTGGAACTCACTACGTGAAAGTCGTTCTTGTTCAGGTTGCCTCGTTGCCAACTCCGCGTTCTTAAGTGCACTTGTCTGATGCTCTTTTTCCTCGTGAGGCAAACCAGTAAGTGTTGAATTGCGTTTTTTAGCAGCTTCCAGAACATCCGTAGCAACATCGCCAATTGATATTGATTTTGATGCTTTTCGGAGTAGTGCTTTTTGCTCCGCCATGTTTGCGCTTTGTTGTCTTCTCGCTTCTTTACTCAACTCGCTCAGTGATACTGCCATTCCTGAAAATTCAGGGTTTTTAGCAACACATATAAACGCCATGCTTTGAGGTTCAAATACATAAAGCTGACCGACATCGTGTGAGTCCCAGGAACAGTAGAGCGCTTGTCCAATACGTGAACCTAATTCAGGAGCGAAGTAACTGATCCCTTCAACGACGATCCCCGCATCTTTGTTCGCTTTCCTAATACCAGCTGGTCTGCCCGATGCGGCAGGAACTGGACTTAGCAAGATATCGAGAGCTCTCTCATTACCAATTGAGCGAATGGTAGTGCGCTGACTTTGCCACTTTTCAAAGGGTGTGCATCCTATTCCACGATGCTTCTTGTGCATGTAGTGGTGCTCAATCCACTCATCAATAATATTCTGCAGTTCCTGTGAAGTGAGGCTAACGTCTACATCTGCACCTTTACTGAGCCGCATTTTGCCGTCGTCGTCTTTACTCTTCTTCTTCGCCATAATTTGATCAGCAAAGCTTTGACGAGCTCTAAGTTCTTGCCGTTTTGCCACGTTATGTCCCGCATAACCTGGCAGCAAAGTGCTAATCCCATGTGCCCAAGTCTTAAAAAACCGTTCAATGTGAGGCTTTTCATCACCGGCAAATGGCTTGGTTATTACTTGCTGAATATCCAACGCATCAAGCACACCCATGACTCGTAAACTGGTGTAGTCTTTACCGTTATCGGTTTTGACTGATTCCGGAACACCAAATTGAAGAATGGATTTACGCATCAAAATACAAACCGCTTCAGCGCTGGATGTTGGATGCACAATGACTATTGGACGGCGACTAAAGATATCAATCGCACCAATAATGCTATGCCTTCCATCCTTTAACATTACGTCTGAAGGAGTTGAGTCGAGCTCCCATAGCTGGTTAATTCGTTTAATAGCTTCATCAGCTTTACCCCAGGCAACTTGCCTTGTGTTTTTGAAGTCATCTGGGTTCTCAAGTTGATGAATAACCAGTTCAAACTCTCTTTTGAAAGAGTTTATCCAACGCCGAAATGCACTAAGTGACGGCAGTTCTACATTAATTTTCCCCAGGTCAATCTGTCCCTTCAGTGCTTCTCTTAAGTTCGTTGCCTGTATATCCGGCTTGTGAAACAACATTCCACGACAAAAAGCCTGAAGCTCCTCATGCTCGTCTATTAGATGCTTACGCTCTGCTTGCACTCGGTAGTTTCCCGCTAAACTAGCAGGCCCAAATTCATCCAGAGATTTAATCCAGCGACGTATCCCACTAAAGCTGACTTGCTTAATAACACTTGTTACATCTTCACCCAGCTGAAGTTTTTTAGAGTTGAACTGGTTGATAAACTCCTTCTCACCTTCAACTTTTTTCCCTTTTGCTGTGTATGGAACTAGAAACTGTTTGTAAGCCATACAGACACGCAATTTTGCGTCTGCACGTTTTTTTGCGCTTCCTTTTAATTGATTAAATTCAACCAACCCATTTTGTTTGTTTAGAGATGCGTTCTTTTCCTCTCGTTCAGTTCGCTTATTAGCCTTTTCAGCTACCCGCTTTCCATCAATAAACTCTGGTCTTAGTTGAGATACTTTTTGAGCCAAGTGAGTAGAGACGATGCCTTGAACATCTGCTGGTAACAGTGAAATTTGGTATTCAAATCCCCCACCTCGACCTGCACGATTTCTTTTTGTCCAACTTTCTTTATTGGCTCTAATGCTGACATTTCGTCTCGAAACGCCTAGCGCATCAGCGATCTCAACAGCACTTGCCCAATCAATCATCATTATCCCCTTGATTTGTTGGTTTATGGCACTCAGTTGTAGTGCTATAATCCTGCTCATGTTGAAGTTCAGGATTTTTCGCTCGTCGTCCTCGTTTACGGTTCGGTCTCCCATCCGCTCCATATCTACTTGGCCATATGACACTGGGGTGAACACCTATAACTTCTGCTATAGCTGCTTCGGCTTTTGGGTATGGCCGCTGCAGTGCATGTTGAAATGTCTTTGGAGTTAATCCATGGTGGATGGACAATTGTCGTAATGACCATCCAGCTTTCTCCAAAGCCGCTTTGATATCAGCACGGTCCCAATCTTCGTGCTCACAGGTCGCCAAGCCTGTTTTTTTTCGGCGTTTTGTTTTGGTCATGCCCAACAATATAAACACGTTTTTACGTACTTTCAATACTTCCAAGTACGTTTTTACGGGCATTCTGTCGTATGTGAATGTATGTTATTGATATTTAACGGAACTTATTTTTACGAGATAGCACGTAATAACGTGCATCAGAGTTCCAAGTTAGAGAAGCGATACTTAGATCATGGAAACTCTTGAAGATAGACTTAAAAAGGCAAGGACTAGCCTGGGATTGAGTCAGGAAGAGATGGCTGAAGCTGTTGGAGCAAAAAAACGGGGCTATCAAGATAATGAGAGAGGAGTAACTACTCCTAACTCAAGCGTAATTGCAGGCTTTGTAAAGCTAGGCTTCAACGCTAACTGGCTTTTATCCGGTGTTGGTGGAATGCGCCTGGAGCAAGTTCGTCACATTAAACCAAGCCCAGATATCGTCGAGGAAGATAAAGTTCGGCTATACAACCTGGGGAAGCCTATTAAACGCCGTTTAAACAGCGTTGAATCAGAGGTAGTCCAAGTACCCATCTATTCGGTACAAGTGAGTACAGGCAATGGTGCCATCTGTGATGATGAGAAGATTACAGGTAGCGAACCCTACTCCAGGGCATACCTGCGTAAACGTAACTTGCAGTTTGAAAACCTAGCGATTGTATCAAGCAAAGGTGACAGCATGGAGCCTACTATCACGAATAACGATAGACTCCTGGTCGACATTAGTCGCACTACTCCGATAGACGGCAAGATTTTTGTAATTCGCCTTGGAGAGGAACTGTACGCCAAGCGCGTTCAGTGCCTGGTTGGCGGAGGGCTGACGATTATCAGCGATAATAAAGAGTACCCACCTCAAGTACTTGATCAAACACAAGTACACCAGCTAGAAGTTATTGGCCAGGTAATGAGGATCTCGAAAGATACCTAGTCATTTATTTTTCAATCTGTGCGGCACCGTGAAAAGGAGCCGCCGTTTTTTATTCATTTATTGCGAACTTCTTGGATCGCCGTGAAATTTCCACAATCCCTTATGTGGCCTAGCTTTCCCGCCAAATCCCTTCATTTCCTACTTAATCCTTAGTTTTTTATTATTAATGGTTCCCTACACTGAAGTTCCGTTTGACTGGTTTAACAATTTGATTGGATCAGAAAGAAACAATTTTGATCGGGTCGCCCACTTCTCGATCGGTTTGTACGCCTACCCGATCGCGGAATATTTGATATATAAAAAGAAGCTCAATGTTAAGTTTTCTTGTTGGTTTGCCTTGTTTGCCATTATGTCTTTAGCAGCAGGCTATGAAATCATTGAGTGGTGGTACGCTGCTATTGCTGGTGGCGATGAAGGCATTGCCTTTCTGGGTTCACAAGGTGATATATGGGATGCCCAGAAAGACATTCTATGTGACACGGTCGGTGCTATCGTCGCGTTAATTCTAATGTCGGCTCAGCGTCGACTCACGAAGCCACTCTAAGTACGGATTAAAACCATCAACAATGGGAACTTGTACGATTTGAGCCACTTCATACTCGTGCAAGTTCTCAATTTTTTCTTCGACCAGCTCGTACAACTCACGCCGAGTTTTAATCACTAACAGCCATTCCGTATCGTTACAAATTTCGCCTTTCCAGACATAATGACTCTCGATAGGCATCGTTTGAATACACGCAGCGAGCTTCGCTTCTAACAGACCTTTTATTATTTGATCCCGGTTCTGTTCATTCGCTGTGGTACTTAGCACTATGCAGTAATCATGCTCTGTGGTCATTCTGAACTCCCTACTTCATTGTCACTTTGCCACCAATCATTTTATATGCCGGCGTGCCTCTTACCAATGTATCTCTAGCAAACTCTTGTTGGCAGCCAGGGCAAATACATGGTGTTTGTGTAAAGTCCTCTACGATACGCTCTTTAAAACATTTTACTAAAGCGCCTTTTCCACCTTTACGGTATTTAAACAGCTGAGCTTTGCATTTTACGCAATAAATATCGACGGTTTTCGTCGGTTGCTTTTTATTCGGTTTTGCCATCGTTATTTATAAATTATTGGGTATGTGCGGTTTTACCCATACGTTACTAAAATCAAACCAGCCCAAAGCGTTACATTTCGCATTTTGTAATGCGCCGCTGTGGTCCTTATTCACACCCAGCCAGCAATGGAACATCGGAACCACTTGATGACTTTTGACTAACTGCTTACCGAGTTCACGAGCGGGAAATTCCGCATAGACGCCTGCACGCCATTGATCAACGAGCGCCGCCCAATCGGCAAAGTCATAACTGGAGCTAAACGTCTCAATGTCACTGTAGTCCAGCAGCCAACCAGCGAGCGCATCGTCTCGATTCGTAGCGATACCCATCGCTTTAATCCAAATGTCTACTGCGTTTGGCTCTGGCGGCTGGCTATCATATCGAATGAACTCAACCTCGACACCATGAGGTTTCAAGAGGCTCTTAATCGCTTTGGCAATCACCGGAAACATCGGGTGTTTCTTTTGGTATGCTACTGAAATAACTTTACCTTGCTGAGGTACAGCACCAGCTTGAGCTGGCCTTAAATCAATCCAGCCCGGCTTAATCCCAAAAGCTTGTAACACACCAAGCTCTATGACTTTATCTTGTGGTACATGAGCGTATATTTGATGGCTGTTTAACACCTGACTGAAGAACTCGGCCCATCTTGGGTCTTTGGCTATGCCAGTATTCTTGTTGAGTAAGAGAAATGTACAGCCAGGATCCAGCTCGACCTCATCGGTTGAAGCATGCTTGTCCATCTGAGGCTTGGATAAGCTTGGGTAAACCATTGATGAATAAGCTTCGTCAATTACCCACACCTCGACCTGATCCAATAAAGGTCTTAAGCCGAAATATCCATCGAACGCCGTTAAAATAAGGCGTTTATCATCGTTCACTTTGACCTGAAAAGGACCTGTTCCTATCGGTTTTCTATCAAACCCTTCTGAACGTTGTGCCTGAGGTAACAGAATTTTTGCGTGAGATTCACTTAATGCAAGAGGCAAATAACGGTCTGGACGTACAAGCTCTATATCAACCGTCCAAGGCAAAGGTGATGAGACTTTCGAGATATGCGCAAACAGGTTTAATCCACTTAGCGCACGAACGCTTTCCAAAACACAATCCGTTGTGAGAAGTTCACCGTTGTGGAATCGTACCCCTCGGCGTAAATAAAAACGCCAGTGTGTATCACTTAGCGACTCCCAAGTATGAGCTAAGTCGGGTTTAAGCTGTTCATTTTCATCCAGCCGAGTCAGACCACTAAAAACTTGTCTTGCGATATGTTGTTCTGAGCGCCGCATTGGCTTTTGTGGATTAAGCATGGCTAGCGGACGGTAATAAGGTAAACGGATAACCTGCTCACCTTGGCGGTGCTGAAGTCCTAAATAACCTTGAATGACCTGAGTCAGTCTGGTTGCGTCGTTGTCTAACGCCTCCAAGGCCTGACCAATTTTTCCTTCATCCAGATAGCGTCTTGCCAGATTTTCACTTACATCGCTACGACTGCGTTTGAATACCAGCTTAGAGAGCTTTCCTCGCCCCGCGGCTGGGTGCCACTCAATCCAACCCTCTTCTTCTAGTTTATTGAGAACAATGCGAGCATTACGACGCGTACAAAACAGCGCTTCAGTAATATCTTCAAGCTGAACTTCTGTATCGTTTCCAGAGAATTTTTCAAATAGTGTTTCAAACTGAACACGTAGGCGCGGACTACTCATAAAGAGGAAAATCTTGTTTAGATGTCAATAAACTAAGTTTCCTCATTTTTATGAAAAAGTGCAAATTTTGATGGGTAATTTATTGAATATCTATACCAATTTCTTTTGAAATCAGAATGAGTTGCTCCTCGTTATCGAGTTTTATCGACCACTTACACTCCGCACCATGACACAACACCACGTTTGCACCTCTTCCGAGAAGTTGAATGGCATCCGTCTGAGCCTGTAGTGTTACCATGGAAGCACCGGATAACTTAATAACGATTTCACGTTGTGTCGCGATGATTTTACCTAGTGAGAATTCAATGACCATCTTAGTCTACACTCACTTCGATTTTTGCTGTTTCACAGCGATAGTCAAACGACTGGTGCAGACTAAGCGATCACGCTCGTCGGTAATATTGATCTGCCAAACCTGAGTTGAGACGCCCAAATGCAATGGTTTTGCTGTACCGATAACATAACCACTGCGCATCGCTCTGACATGGTTGGCATTGATGTCTAAGCCAACACAATAGCTTCCTTCACCCACACAGAAGTTGGCTGCAACCGAACCCAGCGTTTCCGCTAGTACAACAGAAGCACCTCCATGCAGCAGCCCTAACGGTTGATGCGTAATGCTACACACTGGCATGGTTGCGCTAATGGAGTCGTCGGTGAATTCGGTATATTCAATTTGTAAATGCTCCATCATAGTGTTTTTTGACGTTGCATTAAGTATCTCTACACTGATTGGCTTTTTCCAAATGCTCATTTTATGCTCTTATTTTTAAAGTGTTGGTAACTATGGATTAGGAATTGCCTAGCATAGTCTCTATTACGTCTCTACTTCAAGGCATAACTACAACGGCAAGATGCTCTTTTATACTCGATAATTACGTATATACTGTTGATCGAAATAGAAATAAATATGTGGAACCAAATATGAAGGTATGGATTAAAGCTTCTGCTCTTTTGGCCGTCGCAGGTTTAACAGCTTGTAGTGCATCTCCTACTGGTCGTAATCAGCTTCTGATGTTTTCTGATCAAGAGATGTCCTCTCTCGGGGCGAAATCTTTCGACCAAATGAAGAAAGACATCCCAATCAGTAAAGATAAAAAGATGAACGCTTACGTTCAATGTGTTGCTAAACACGTAACAGATGTCATTCCCTCGCAACCAGGGTTCCAAAGCTGGGAGGTTGTTGTATTTGACAGTAAACAGGTCAACGCCTTTGCTCTGCCTGGCGGAAAAATTGGGGTGTATACGGGTTTGCTTGGAGTTGCCAAAAACCAGGATCAGCTGGCAACTGTCATTGGTCACGAAGTCGCGCACGTTCTTGCAGACCACAGTAATGAACGCCTATCTCAAAGCCAGTTAGCAAACACGGGTTTATCACTTGCTAACGTTGTTATTGGCGCTTCAGAATATAAGCAATATCAAGAAATGACGATGGCGGCATTAGGTGCTGGTGTCCAATTCGGTGTGATTTTACCATACGGAAGAACTCAGGAATCCGAAGCTGACATTGTTGGCCTCGATTACATGGCAAAAGCAGGTTTCGATCCAAACCAGAGCATCGATCTATGGAAAAATATGAGTGCAGCATCTGGTGGTGCTCAGCCGCCTGAATTTTTCTCCACTCACCCTTCCCACAGCACGCGTATTAAAGAGCTACAAGCGACAATAAGAAAGTTGCCTAATTACAACGTTAAAGCGCCGAAGTGTGGTTAAGCCCCATTTAGAAAACGACGTGTGAATAAACTTAAAAAGCTCCATTTTGGAGCTTTTTTAACATTCAGAGTTAGGGGTTTAAGTTCCTAAAATTTGCATCGGTAAACTGAGTAAGCTATCTCCCAGGCTCGCGAAATACCAAATAATAGCCACGAAACCACCAACGGATGCGACATACCAGGCAAAAGAGAACAATTGCCCATAACGTGTTAGTGGCAATAAATGACTGTGGTGACGGGTTCGCCATTCCATGACCACTTCCAGCATCCCCATGATCAATAAAAAGCCAAGCAGCGTTAAACCAAGTGAGTAACTCAGTACGATACCAAGTATCGCAGTGATTACGCTGCCCGCTAACCCAACCCAGGTATTCATGGAGAAGGTTATACTCTTCAGCACATGCCCGCCGTCTAAAGGCAAAATTGGTAATAAATTGAATAGGTTTAGCAATGCGTTAAATACGGCGAGACCAGCAAACGTTATCTCACCAGTTACCCAATACAGAAGAGTAAAAACAATACTCAAAACCAAACCAAAAAACGGTCCCATAATGGAGATGACCACATCTTGCCAGCGAGTGTTGATTTTTTCATCACTTAACGCAAGCCCACCCAGAAATGGAATCAGGTAAATACCTTTGGTTTTCATACCAAAGTACTTCATCGCTTTAATGTGCCCCCATTCGTGAAACACAAGGCAGGCAATCAGTGCGAGGGCAAACTCGATTGAGAACAACCAAGAGTATGCGGCCAAACTAGCAGAAGCTAATGCCACTTTAATGACTTTGGCACTTTTTAAGGCTTTCATACCTAACGATACGATACCAATTAGGCTTAAGCGCTTTTCACTTGGAGGTGCGACTTGTGGTGTCTGACGTTCAATATCTTTCTCATTTCGAGAACCACTAGTCACTAGAGTGTCATTCATTTTGACGTGATATGACAAACTGAAAGGCTGCCACTGAACTGCACAATCTAGCTCACACTGCAATACCTCTTCACCAGCCATAAGTTTAAACTGATGTGAGCTTCGCTCAGACTCGTTCTCACTGGCATCAATCTGAGAGACTAGTGTGTTGTCCCAATACAACTGCTGCCAGCCCGCCATTGATCCTTCTAATCTGAGTGATCGGCCTAAAAATTCAATATGTAGTAATTCCAACGTGCTCTAGCCTAATGACCTAAAAATTCAAAATACCAAGTTTATCAGAGGTTATATGGCTTTCATAAAGCCTAATTGCCAGCCTTTTGAACGCTTTTTATCCATTAGTGTTACGAAATAATTCTGGTCTAACCATTCGTATAAAAAATACAAAGACAATACATAAGCTTACGTCCCAACGTTTGACCTATGCATCAAATTTAAAAAACAAATTCATCTCAATCTTTGACAATTAATTAAACATACGTTTAACATTGCATTTACATTGTGAACATAATTCATAACAAACAATGGCCTCATCACTACACAACAATTAAAAGGACTACGGTCTAGCTTAAAGACACCCCAGGAGGGTCAAGGATGAACAAGAAGCGCTGCTCTCTGCTTACAATTTCGATATTGTTTGCGTGTAATGCCCAATCAGCGGGTTTTCAGGTTGTTGAACATTCAGCATCTGGTCTTGGTCGAGCATTTTCAGGCGAAGCCGCTGTCGCAGACAATGCCAGTGTTCTGGCACGAAACCCGGCAGCCATGACACTTTTCGAACAAGCTCAGTTTTCAGGCGCTATAAGCGTGATTGATCCTGAAATAAATATTTATGACACTTTTTATGATGAACACTCTGATGACATAGCACCTTTGGCCGCCGTTCCTGCTGCTTACTATGTCAGTCCTATCAACGATAAGTTTGCTTGGGGCATCGGCATGTTTACAACATACGGTGTTGCAACGGAGTATCCAACGGATATTTCTGCGGGCGATCTGGCAGGTAACACATCGCTAATGTCGGTCAGCATAAATCCAAACCTTGCATATCGTATCAATGATGCATTTAGTGTTGCTGGCGGCGTGAGTCTGGTTTATGCCGAAGCTGAGTTAACACGACATAAAGGTTCACTAGCACCATTGTTTGGACCAGGAAGCCAAAAGTCAGACAAATTGATCAGCATGGAAGATGAGACGTTTGCCTGGGGTTGGAACCTTGGAGCCCTGTATGAAGTGAATAAGAACAACCGTTTTGGTATCGGCTACCGTTCACAAGTTGACCTTGATTTCGAAGAAGGTGAATTCCGTAGTTACGACTCTGGTATCGCAACCGCAGCCAAAGTCGACGGACGTATAAAGATCACGCTTCCTTCTATCTTTGAGCTATCGGGCTTTCACCAAGTCAATGACCAATGGGCGTTTCACTACAGCTGGATGCTAACCAACTGGAGTCAATTTACTGAACTACGAGCGACCAGTGACCAATGTAACAACGGCGTGTGTTTCTCCAAACAAGAAAAATACGATGATAATAACCGTTATTCAGTTGGTGCTACTTACACGCTGAACCCTAGCTGGACATTCCGTGCGGGTGTTGCATACGACGAGCAGGCTGGTAAACCAACATTGAGCATCCCAGATACGGATCGCTACTGGTATAGCGCGGGTTTAACTTACGCGTGGAACGACAACCTGTCTTTTGATGCTGGTTTCACTTTAGTGCAGAGTGAAGACAGTTCTTTCAAAGAAACTAACGCATCTGGCCAAGAGCTGACATTCGATTCTGACGGTATGGCTTACATCAGTTCAGTACAAATGAATTACACCTTCAACTAGTAGGTTTAACGGAGTAAACCAATGAAACACACTTTTAAATTATCTCTGCTTTGTTCTGCCATCCTACTTGCTGGTTGTGGTGACGAGTCTGCCAGTCGAGGCACCTCGGAACAAATAGGATTTGAACCGTCTGTTCAGGCACTACTTGATCGCCAAACATCAATACAATTCACCCTTCAAGGTGCGAATGCAGTGGTTCCTGCCCCATCCTATCTACTGATGGATTCGACCGATGGCACTTTAGGGCTGCCGACCGAAGGCGATGATGCATTAACCAATCCAAGAGCCTCGATGAACACTATGGATGGTTGGTCTACATCAATGCCTATCGTATTAAACTTCGACGGTGATGGATTTGCTACAGGCATGGTGACGTCGGGTGTAAAAGTCATCAAAATCAATACGCGCCTGACTGATTGGGATGGCACCAGCAATCCGATCGAAGAAGTTCTGACACTCGGCACAGATTATGTTGTCCAAACCAATGGTAATTCACTCTATATCCAGTTTATGGATGCTCTGGACGAATCGAGCGAGTACATTTTTGCTGTAACGCAAGACATAACTGATGTTAATGGCGACCCGATCGGTACATCTTCGAACTACGCTATCGCGAAAAGTAAGGAAGTCGTGTACGAAACCGGCGACTTAGCTTCTGTTCAAGCAGTGACAACAGCAGTTGAAGGTATTTTCGGCTTAGCAAGTGTTAGCCCTGATGATATCGTCTACTCATCTTGGTTTAGCACGCAATCAGTGGGTGATACTCTGGCCGCAGTGAAAGGCGTAACGGCAACAGGATTCGCAACTGGCGCAAACACGCTGAATAATGTGTATAAAGCAGATTCAAATGATAATTCCGTTGATCTCGCGGCCGCTTATACCATGACGTTTGGTACGACCGAGGATTTTGTAACGGCTCTTGATAATGACCAGGATTTTAATCAATACGTTAGTGACCTAGACGCAGCTAAGACAGCGATAAAAGGCCTCTACAACGCTTCTGGCGCTAGCGTGAATGTGACTCAAGGCTCGGTAAAACTCCCTTACTACCTTGAGAAAGGTGCAGATTGGAACATGCAGCCAATGGTTTCTGCAATGCCAAGCCTTGCAAAACTTAGCGCTGCTCTCGCCGATCCAAACGAACAAGCGAATATGGTTCAGCAGCTTTCTACCGGTGTTTTCGCAGAGAACCCTGTGGATGTAACGAAGCTGGCAAGTGATCCGACGGAACAGCTTAAGCTGGTTGGTTCTACCCTGTATCTGAGCGACGGTAGCCAATTAGACAGTGAACGTATTATTACGCGTTATTCTCCTGTTCCTGCAGTTAAGTCTGTTGAAGATGTAGAGTTTCTTCTATTCACTCCGCAGTCAGGTGTCGCAACAGACGTTGTGGTTTATCAACACGGCATCACGTCATCAAAAGAAACAGCCTATGCGTTTGCCTACAACATGGTTAAAGCAGGCGTAGCCGTTATTGCTATCGACTTGCCTATGCATGGCACACGTAGCCTTGATGAACAACGCTCGGCGAATGCGAACGTTCTAGCTTATTTGAATCTATCGAACTTAGCGGTAGCTCGTGACAATTTACGTCAAAGTGTACTGGACGTTCTGGGCCTTCGTGCAAGCTTGGTCGTATCGGCACAAGGTGGTCTTTTAGCAACTGGGCCTCTTCAGGGTTTCAACCCAATGACTGGCTCGCAAGTTAAGATGTTGGGTCATTCTCTAGGCGGTATCGTTGGTACATCTGCGGTTGCAGCAGCCAATAATTCTCTAGGTAGCCCAACGGCAGATGCGCTCTATTCGTTTAGCGCGGCTTCTATCCAGAACTCAGGCGGCCAAATTGGTAACTTGTTATTGGGCTCGGCAAACTTCGGGCCTCAGATAAAGCATAATCTGGCTTACGCTGCTTCAACGGGCTACATGTCATTTGCTGATGCACAATGTACCGAATTAGATGCAAAAGCCTGTTATGAGACCTTTGAAGGTCTGGCCACTGCAGCGCAGCTAACCGAACTAGGCTCTGGCTTCTCTCAGTTCATCTACGCTGCTCAGACAACGCTCGATACTGTTGACCCATTCACTAACGCTAGTGATTTGATGTCTTCAGGTACGCTATCAACACCATTCTTTATGACACAAACTGAGGGTGATTCAGTAGTTCCGAATAGCGTTAACAACGCACTATTCGCAGGTACAGAACCACTGGCCAAGAAACTAGGCTTAAAGAAGGTTAATAGTTCAGACCCAGCAGTCTCAGCAACGGCGAGCTTCGTTCAGTTCAACTCGACAGCGACACACAGTACGTTTGCATCACCAAGTGGTACTTTGGCTGACCTCGATCACTACATCGAAATGCAAACCGAGAACACCGATTTCCTAATGGATAATGTGTTAACTGGTGTCTCTAACACGTCAGTTCTGAAATAAACATCAGATATAAAATCTAAGACTGAAACCCTAAGTCTTATTGTTATGCCCTCAATAGTTGATCTTCAATTATTGGGGGCATTTGCATGGCAGGAGCGCTAAAAGATTCATGCCTGTTTATAGTTACAATGAGCTTTTATATTCCGACATCAATTTTATTACCAAATGTTTTACATATTTACATTAATCAAGTTGCAATATTGTAAAAACCAAACCTAAATTCCCTAACACCCTTTTATTTATCAGGATAAAGTGGATAATACCGCCACAAAATAACATTACTAAGGTGAGTCCTTATGTCTATCGAATCTACTTTGCTTGCACGCTGCGAGTCAAAATGTGAACTATGTTCTTCTGAATCTCCATTAACTGCTTACGCTGTTCCACCACACGGTAACGTAACAGTTGATACCGCTATTATGGTTTGTGACAAATGTCTAAGCGAGATCGAAGAACCTAAAGACATTAACCACTGGCGTTGTCTAAATGACAGCATGTGGAGCCAAGTGCCAGCAGTACAAGTTACTGCATGGCGCCAACTGACTCGCCTAAACACTGAAAGCTGGGCTCAAGATGCTCTTGACATGATGTACATGGAAGAAGAGCAAATGAACTGGGCCATGAAGGGTATGTCTGCTGATGATAAAACGGTTGACTGTAACGGCACTGAACTTAAAAAAGGTGACGATGTAACAGTAATTAAAGATCTACCAGTTAAAGGCACAAACCAAGTAATCAAACAAGGTACGGTTATCCGTGGTATCAGTCTTGGCGACGATCCAAAATTGGTTTCTGGTAAGGCAAACGGTGGTCAGTCTATGTATGTGATCGCAGAGTTCTGTCGTAAGAAGTAATAGACGTTACTTTTATCTAAAAACAGGGTTCCAGTCGGAGCCCTGTTTTTGTTTCAGCTCGCTATATGGAGTGGCTAGTCATACCGCCTTGTGGTGACCCTGAAATAGATACAAAAAAGCCAGCGATTAAGCTGGCTTTGTTCATTACTGTCTTCAGATTAACGATACATACCGATGTCTTTCTGAATATGAGCTGACAAATCTTCCGCGTAGTAACCACGTGGTGTTGAGTTATCTACAAAAAGAATGTCTAGTAAGTGTGCAATCAATCCTTTGAAGTTGACCGAGTAGGTCTTCTTATCCATAGAGGTTGGTAAAGCTACATTTGTCATTTGCATTGCTTGTGCCATGATTGCCTCTCTTTAAAGCAGTAATAGGTTTTGTTGGGTGTATAATAGTCACATCGTTTCAGTTTAAAAAGTGACAAAAACTACCCTTTCGAATTACTTTTTCTAATAAAACAAACTCATAACAAACACTGAATATACTAATACTCGCCAGGCGAATATTTATTCAAATTAGCCCAATAATGCTTGAATAACTTTAAGTTACCTCATATTCCAACCCGATTTAGCAACATTTTATTAACCAATATAATATTCAATATCAAATTAACACACCAAACACGTCAATATTTTTGATTAGTAATATGGCTCTTCTCCGCTTTCATGAGTCAAACAACATCAATGAACCTATCATAATCACATGATTTATAATGCTTATTTTTATTATAAGTTTGTAGTGTATTTTGTCGTCTTTGTATTCCTCGTTGTTTTGCTTTAAAGGTCAGTGTGTCGAATCTTGTTCAATAGAAGAAGTGTCCCAATCAGTTTTCGTTCGTTGCCGTCGAGACCGAAGATATAAGGTCAAAGATCCAATCACAGGTGCAACCTGCACCGTAGACCACTATGTCAAAAGACGACTTCAGGATCTGCCTGTTAGCGGACGGCCATGCACGATAGAAGTTGAACTGGCTAAAACCAGAGATAAAGACGGAAGACGGCTAATTGAAGATACTGACTATGTCTCTAAAGGAGGTCGCTATACCGCTCGCTTTTGCAAGTTTATCAGTGGATTATGCCGCCACATGAGCATACATGCCGTGTCTCAGCATTTAGGTATTCGGTGGGAAACAGTCAAAAACATCGATAGAGAATACTTGCGTTCAAGCCTGCCAGCTTTAGAACCCGAGAAACTAAAGAACTTACTCCACATTGGCGTTGATGAAGTAGCTAGAGCTAAACGACACGATTATATGACCGTCGTTTACGACCTTGTTTCTGGTCATTTAATTTGGGTAGAACATGGACGAAAAGCAGAAGTCCTTATCTCATTTTTCGAGCAACTATCAGAGGAAACAAAGGCTGGAATTAAAGCGGTATCAATGGATATGGGGCAAGCTTACCAATCAGCGGTAAGAAAAATGTTACCTCATGCAGACATCGTTTTTGACCGATTCCATGTGATGCAAAACTACTGCATTTTAATCAGAAAAGAGAGAGCGAAAGCTTTTAGGATTGGCTCGCACGATGAGAAAAGGATGCTTAAAGGCACACTCTTCCTCCTACTGAAAAATGCACAGAAATTGGATGACAAGCAGTCTGACAGACTCGACGATTTACTTGAGAGTAACAAGACGTTGTGCGTGATTTATATGCTAAAAGAGCAGCTACAAGCGATATGGGATGAGCCTTGTTACGAGACCATGACAGCCGCTCTTGAAGCTTGGTGCCGTCTAGCAAAGTCAACTCGGATAATGTCACTAAGCAGCTTTGCAGACTCAATATTAGAAAGAAAAGTAGGTATCTGTAACTACGCAAAATACAAGCTGACCAACGCTCGGGTTGAGGCTGGCAATGTATCTATAGGGTTACTCAGACGAAGAGCCAGAGGAGTAAGAGATACAGATTATTTTAAGTTGAAGATCAGACAAACATCGGTTCCTGATACCCACTCAACTTTTTACCCAAATATCAAGCTCACCTAAGCGGAGAAGAACCGTAATATTAACTCTGGATACTGCATCTTCTTTGTTCTTATAAACCGAAGCGACTACGGCCGAGGTCATCACCAAGATTAGGAATGTGAGAGACCAAATCGTCGGTATTTCATAGTCCGTACCAACCAAAAGCATTTTCACACCAATAAACATCATGATCACAGACAAAGCTGGCTTCAAGTAAACGAACTTATCTAACATTGCTTGTAATACAAAATACAATGAGCGAAGCCCAAGTAACGCAAATACGTTCGCTGCAAGCACCAAGAAGGGCTCACGTGTGACTGCAAAAATCGCGGGAATTGAGTCCAATGCAAACATCACATCCATTACCGCGATCACCGCTACGACGATGAACATCGGTGTCGCCAACCACTTACCCGCCTGCTTCACTATCATGTGGTTATTGTGGTAACCATCAGTTACTGGAATGAGTTTACGGATAAACTTCTCCGGATACGGGGTAACCTCTTCGTTTTCATCACTCCCTTGCGCGAGTTTAATACCGGTCCAAATCAGAAATGCCGCGAATAAGTACAATACCCAGTGATATTGAGCCAATAGCTGCGCCCCGACAGCAATCATGACGGCACGAAGTAACAGCGCACCAATCACACCCCAAAGCAATGCTCTCGGTCGTAAATATTCAGGCACGTTGTACTGAGCAAAAATGATTGCGAAAACAAACAGGTTATCAACACTGAGTGATTTCTCCAGCAGATACCCGGTAAGGAACGAAACTGCCGCTTTTGTATTGGTATAGTGGCTATGAGGCGCATAAAAATCCCAGAACAGATAGATAGACCCCGCAAACACAAAGGCCAACAAAAACCAAAAGATGCTCCAAGTAATGGCTTTTTTCATCGACACAACGCCACCGCGCGTTTGGTAAATATCAAGCGCGACTAAAACGAGTGTAAATAGCCCGAAAACGGCATACATATTGAGAGATTCTTGAAGCAGAACCGATTGACTAACTTGGGTGGTATTTTCAATAAGAGACATGATTCCTCCTACGCGGAAGAACCACTGGTTTGGTGACCTTCCGCATACAATATAAACCAACAGCCACATGAATCATGTGTCTGCCAATTGTTGAATGCGTTGGTCTCGTTGAAGTGCCAAATTAAATGAATCAATGACACCTTTACTTACCGGATAAGCATACGCTTAACGAGATGACGATAAGTAAACTTGCGCTAACTACTCCCCAAACGGGGTCATCATACGCCTGTCATTTTAATTTTCCAACAAAGAATAGCTATCGATAAGGCAGAGATACTTTATGACATTCAAAGCATTACATTAATGAATGTGATGCCCATAAAAAAGGGAGCACGACTGTGCTCCCTTTTCTTAATATTTTGCTCAGCTCAATATCCCATCACAGGCATAACATGTGCTAGTAATGACCAAGCGGCAACCCAAGCAACAACTACCGCAACATCACTCCAGTCTTTGTTCCACATCCGTTTTACCTTCACCCCATTTATCATGGAAAGATAAGCAAGATGAGTACCCAAAATGGCTAACTACGCTGCTGAGTATAGAATTTGTGATTTTGGTTCAAGCAGTTAGGATCATCAGTGAGCAGTTCAATGAAACAATCCGCCATAGACAGATTGCTGACACTTCCCTCACCTTCCATATCCAATAAGGCTTCGTAACCTTCTTTGCCTTTCATTGTATATGCCGATGAGGTACCACGATACCAAACCTCATCTTGTACCTTGATCCAGCGATTCTCGTTGAAGATCTCTAATACGGTAATGCGTTTCCCTTTAGGAAGATGGGCTTTGTACTCAAAGTTCAGGTTGTATGTGTACGGATAACTACCAGAACCGGTGCCTTCAACACCATTGTTCAACGCGTTATTAATTGCGCCTTCTAAAGCTCGGCGAATCACACTTCCCTGCACGTTATAAAAACCAATAGGAACGGCAAATGGCAATAAACGTCCGGCAACATCGGCAATCGTAAGTTTACCCGGGTTGAGTGACGTTCTTACGCCACCAGCGTTGTGAATGGCGAACTGAATTTCATGTCCACGTTGATTTAAACTGTGCAAGAATGAATGCGCCACCGCGGAAGCGAGTTCGCTACCGCCAAATTCATCAGGTATACGAACGTGGCGTTTTTTATTTTCGACATTCGCGATAACCTGCGATTGAAGTGCGCGTACGCGTGGTATGTACTTGTCCGTTAAAATCGCCTGCGTCTCAGGGTGTTTTTTACACACGACAACATTTGGCTGACCATGAATAAAGTCACACGCTGTTTCAAATACGCCCTGGTCCAGTTGTTGGTTGAGTGAAGAATCCCAAAATATACGACGGCCAAGTAAAAGCTCATTTTGACCATTTAGCATCGTCGCTCTGCCATCTTCATCAAACTCGAGTACACAGTGTCCAATCGTCAGTGCATGAAAGCCAGCTTGAACCACATACGTCCCGTTAACGTTCACCCCGTATTGGTCGTCTTTACCTAAGCCTATCGATGAGAAATCGCCTTGCAGACGATGACTATGGCCACCAACGATGATCCCAATTCCGTCAACCTGTTCTGCGAGTTCTAAGTCACCTTCGTAACCCAGGTGGCTAAGCAATATGATGTTTTTTATTCCAGCCGCGTGGATTTGCTCAACCGTCGCTTTAGCTGTTTCAATCGCTGCCACGAAAGGAGTATCTGCATCGGGATTCGCAATATCACTCATTTTATCGATCGACAGACCAAAAATGGCCACTGGTACGCCATCAAACTCTTTCACCATATATTGCGCGCTTTGAGTTTGATGCTGATAACTCAGCACATTGCCACAATCACTCACTCGATGAGTTTTAGAAACTGATTCGTTGGACAGATCCCAGTTACCAGCAAGTAATGGAAAATTGGTACGCTGACAGAACTGCGCTACGGGTTCATTACCCATATCTAATTCATGGTTGCCTAATGCCATCGCGTCGATTTGTAGCGCGTTTAGCAGGTCAGCATTGGCTTTGCCTTTAAATAAAGAAAAGTACAGAGTACCCTGGAAGCAATCACCGGCATGTAAAAATAACATTCCGTGCCCTTGGCGATTCGCATCATCACGGAGTTGTTCGACGCGTGTGGCAATGCGAGAAAAACCACCTGCACTCACGTAAGGCTCTAGCGTAACTTCTTTGTTGATTTGTAATTTTAGCTGTAATGACGTTGGCTCAAAGTAGGAATGAGTGTCATTGATGTGTGCCAGTTTTATTCTTACTGGCTTATGATTTTTATTCATTTTCATCTTCTCTCTTTTCATTCCTTATAATAATAAGGAGTGGATCATGACAGAATCATGAATTTTATGAAACAGCGAATTTCCATTTCATTTTTCCGTGACCATACATAGGTGAACTCACATTTCATAAACGTATCGATCCACTTCCTATGCAGGCTCTCGTAAATTTGTGAACTGAGCTTATAGCAACATTCAAGAATTACTATATGCTTAGAGACAGCAAGATAATTCTCTATAATTCAAATAATTGCGAGGAGGATTGAGATGAGACTAGAACGCATCGAAATCTCCGGGTTTAGAGGCATCAAACGCCTTTCACTCTCTTTTGATGAACTCACCACGCTCATTGGTGAGAATACATGGGGTAAGTCTTCATTACTTGATGCCCTATCCATTGCACTACCAACAGACGGGAATCTATATGAGTTTGACCTGAAAGATTTTCACGTTGATTACTCTATCTCCCACCCTCAATCTCAGCATATCGAGATTATTCTTTGCTTTAAAGCACAAGATAGGCAAGAGGTAAAAGCGGGCCGTTACCGTAGGATTAAGCCTGCTTGGTGTACAAAAGACAATGGAGAGCATGTAATCTACTACAGAATCAGTGGCTCTCGTGTCGGTCATGACATCACGACTCAGTATACGTTTCTCGATAATGAAGGGAAAACAATAAAGATCCATCATTCTGAAAAACTTGCTATTGAATTAATGACGCTACATCCTGTCATTCGCTTAAGAGACTCTCGTCGTTTCCCTCACCCATCTCATATCAACGGTGACAATAAAAATTCCCGGATTGAAAAGCGCATCGACAACACTTGTAGACGACTATTAGCCATGCCAGGTCAAGTCAATAAGGGGGAAATTCGCAGTAGCCTTTCTTCTATGCAAACGTTGATCGATCACTATTTCGCGTTCCGAAGTACCAGCAGAGGGAACCCAAGGAAGCCTAGAGACGGACTGTTTTATAATAGCCATCCTTCCGATAAAGGCCTGAGCCAATATTTAAGAGAAACTAACGATAAGCAGAGTCGCTTACTTCTAATGGGCTTGCTTAACACTTACCTGCAAGCGAAAGGACCAACCGAACTAAGGCGTTGTGCACGACCAATCTTAATCATTGAAGATCCTGAAGGTCGCTTACACCCTACTCATTTAGCGAGAGCCTGGTCCTTGCTTCAACTACTGCCGATGCAAAAAATTCTGACCACTAACAGTGGGAGTTTGCTCGGTTCCGTTCCGCTTTATTCGATACGGCGTCTGTACCGCCTGTCTGATCGCACTATCGCGAAGAGCCTTAATCCATCTAAATTCGGGCGAGATGAACTAAGGCGTATTGGTTTTCACATACGCTTTCACCGAGCAGGTGCGCTTTTTGCTCGTTGCTGGTTGCTAGTGGAAGGTGAAACCGAAGTCTGGCTTTTTAATGAGTTAGCGCGTCAATGTGGTTATGATTTAGCGGCTGAAGGTGTTCAGATAGTCGAGTTTGCTCAGTCTGGCTTGCGTTCAATAATTAAAGTCGCAAAAGAGTTTGGTATTGACTGGCACGTAGTAACAGACGGCGATGCCGCTGGTAAAAAGTACGCTCATACGGTTCGTTCACAATTAGAGCATGACCAGGAGCGCCACCGTTTAACCGAGTTGCCTGATCGAGATATTGAGCATTTCCTTTACAACCATGGATTTGAAGTTTTCTTTAAAGACATGATAAAGGTTCCTCACGATCATCAAATTCCCGCGAAAAAAGTGGTCAACCGAGTGCTAAAAAAACATGCCAAGCCTGATTTAGCCCTAGCGATTGTTTCGCATTGTGAAGAGAACGGCGTGGAATGTATCCCTGTTCTATTGCGCTGGACCCTAAAACGTATCGTTACTATGGCAAGTGGGAATACTTAGGGCGGAAAAAGTAAAAAAAAGCACACTATTAAAGTGTGCTTGTATCAAATATCAATAACTTTGATGAATAGCATTGAGAAGAAAAGTACTCTCAGTGCTCAGTGGATACCAATTAGATCGGGGGTCACTACTGCACTTGCTCTGCGAGCGAAGAAGTTGAAGTAGTATTTGATTTCGAGTGTAACCAAAGACCAGTCGCTTTCATTAGATAACCAAATACACCACCTAATACCAGCGACGGTACAACAAGTTGCCAGTTACCATCCGCTGCAAAGGTTGCACATGAGCCGATAAATGTACCAGGAATGTAAGATAACCAAGCTTGCTTAGCTTGAATACACATAAAGAAAGCCACAATTGCCGTTATTACATAGCCCAGAATTTCTAACCCTACGTAGGTTGAACCATAGATAATGACCATAGCCCAGAACACGCCGGTTAAATTTGTAATAAGGCTGGTTGCCAATCCTTTCAGGCCACTTGTCGGGGAGGCAAAGTAACTAGTACAACCTAAAAACCCCGCCCAGGATAGTAGGCCTAAAGAGATAGCTATCCATCCCCAAACGCCGGACAAAATCCCAGTAGTAATAGAAATCGCTAATAGTGTCGTCATGGTATTCGTACCTGCTTAGCTAGTATCAGACCCTTCTGGTTTGATAACTGGCGTTAAACATTGAAATCAAGAACCGATACTAGAAGTATTCCCTCAGCTTATCGGTGACGCTGATCACAAATAAATAACTTGTGTTTCATTTATTACACTATAAATTTGACGTAAACGATAAATCAACAGATTTAGTAAATAACAAACACCGTCATTCATGCGATATTACCAAGCGCTATAGAATCGTCGGCTTCCCTTTCATCATGCGTAAGCCTTCGCGCTTAATGCAGTCTACTAATGGGTTTTCTGCCATATCCGCTCGCCAGATGAATGAAAGCGTGCGCTCCATTTTGAGCTCTGGAACATCTAAGGCAACCAGCAGACCAGCTTGGATATACCGCTCGACATCCAAATAAGGTAAGCAGGTTAAGTACTGGCCATTAGCCACTAAGCTACGAAGTACTGGCACATGTTCGTATTCACGCCAAACATCAAGATCCTCGATAAGTTTACTGATCGAACTATCGAAGGTTTTGCGTGTACCAGAACCATCTTCACGCAATACCCACTTTGCTTGTTCTAACTGGGCTAAACTTACGGTTTGGCGCTTGGCAAAAGGATGATGTGAAGCCGCGACAACCGTCAGATGGTCGCGACACCAGACTTCCTGGTGCAAACGGTTGTCATCACAGCGGCCTTCAATGATTCCCAAGTCGTACTTGTAATCCAATACGCCTTCAAGGACGCTTCTGGTACTTTTCACCTTTAAAGAGATACGCATCTCAGGAAAGTCATTATCAATAATACTGATAAGATCAGGGACTAAGTGTTCTGCAGGCGTTTGACTCGCACAAATACGAACCTCCCCACTCAACAAATGTTGCTCGTAAAAGCCCATTTCAATCTGTAAAGCATCTTGCAGCAAGCGTTTTGCTTTTGGCCTCAGCCACACTCCCCAATGGGTTAACGCCATTTGCTTGCCCTGCCTTTCAAATAATGGCCGACCAAGCATTTTTTCCAATTGTGAGAGCGACATACTTGTCGCCGATTGTGTCAAAGCCAGCTTGTCTGCAGCCTGACTTACACTTCCAGAATCGGCAACTGCATTAAAAACGGCTAATTGCTTTAGTGAATAGCGCAATGTGTCCTCCTTTACGAGCGAGTATTCCCATACCCTCACCTGATTAAAAACATAAGCAACGGCATTCATTTTACTCATCTTCGATCAGTTATCAATTGAATTGATGTGAACCTTAAACAATATCAATTTTCCCTGTCGGAATTTTCCTATTAGCCTGATTGTGCGGTTGAGGAATACCGCAGTTCTAAATACAAAAACAATCGTTATGAGTTTATAAATCAAGGAGTTTTTATGGCATCAAAAACTAAGGAGTCAGTATGGCGGTGATCAACTCTGACAATCACCAGTATTTTTCTCCGAAAGAAATGATGGCTGAAGCAGAGAAGTTTGCACTGAGCAAAGCCCAAAAAACGAGCTCGATGACACTCAGTCTTGCCGCAATGGCTGGCGCATTTATCGGTTTGGCATTCTTGTTCTATATCACCGTGACAACGGGTAGCGCAGGTGCAGGTTGGGGATTGAGTCGTCTTGCAGGCGGAATAGCTTTCAGTATGGGTTTGATCCTGATCGTTATCTGTGGAGGCGAACTGTTCACTAGCTCAGTGCTCTCAAGCATATCCTGGGCGAACAAGCAGATATCTTTTGGAAAAATGCTATCAATTTGGGGCAAGGTCTATGTGGGTAACTTTATTGGAGCAATGCTGTTGCTCGCATTGGTTACAGCGGCAGGCTTATACCAAATGGACGGCGGTCAATGGGGATTGAATGCGCTTAACATCGCACAGCACAAACTGCATCACACGTTAGTTCAGGCGTTTGCACTCGGTATTCTATGTAACCTTTTGGTGTGTCTAGCAATCTGGCTAACCTTTAGTTCTGCAAATGCGATGACAAAAGCGGCAATGACGATTTTACCTGTCGCTATGTTCGTAAGCAGTGGCTTCGAGCACTGTGTCGCCAATATGTTCATGGTCCCGCTTGGCATTGTTATCGCTAATTTTGCGCCAGAGTCGTTCTGGCTGTCTGTCGGCGTTCCTGCATCCCAATACGCAGACCTCAATGTGTTTCACTTTGTCACTGCAAACTTAATCCCGGTAACACTAGGAAATATAGTAGGCGGCGCTGTATTAGTTGGCTTATCAAACTGGTGTATTTTCCGTCGACCTGAGCTAAAAGCCGCCAACATTCAAACCATCACTAAAACAACACCACTCATGTCAGTTAAGGAATCCAACATGAAAAATAGCTCTTTTGTTAAGGACATTATGAACCCTGCTCCAGTGACTATCAGCGCAGAAACTCCGGTAGTCACAGCACTTGATACCTTACTTGATCATCACTTAACCAGCGCCCCTGTCGTTGATGTTCATAATCGTTTAGTGGGCTTCCTGTCGGCGCACGATATTATGGTCGATCTTTGGTGCGAGGATTACATTCCGGTTAACGGTCAGAAAGTGGTTGATTTGATGAGCCGTGACATTGTCGCTATTGATGCTGGTGACCGTTTAGTCGATGTGGTTGAGTTTATGTGTATCGACAAAGAAAAGCTCTTCCCTACAAGCAATATGGGCATTGCAACACGCTTAACTTCTCTTTCTTTGGAAGAGCGTGCCAAGAGTATGAACGTCAGTAAACCGCAAGTGCTTCCGGTATTAGAGAATGGACTCTTAGTCGGCGTAGTAACACGTGTCGAAATAATGAATGCATTACGTACCGTTTACGGTGAGCGTTTGAATCTAGTAGAACAAGACGAATTAGAAACCGCATAACAATAAAACACTAACTTTAGTTAGTTGGCACTAAAAAAGCGCTCTTCGTTTGAAGAGCGCTTTAATATTATTATACGAGTGACAATAAATTACTTCTTAACGCCTTCGATATGAAGTTCCATATCCACATAGCTAGAAGAACCCATTACAGGGATATCAAAATCTGCTAGCTCTAGACGAGTAGTACCAACGAAACCAGCACGCTCACCACCCCATGGGTCGTTACCTGCGCCAACGAATTCCGCTTCAATAGTGATAGGCTTGGTTACACCGTGAAGTGTCAAATCACCAGTTACATCTAGTTTGCCGTCGCCTTTATCCGTTACTTTTGTACTAGTAAACGTTGCTTGACCAAATTTACCTGCATCGATGAAATCACCGCTACGGATGTGCTTATCACGCTCCGCATGGTTTGAATCCAGACTTGTGGTATCAACAACAACATTCACTTTAGCGTCAGCAACGTTGTTCTCATCAAAAGAAAAGTCACCAGAAAATGTATTAAAACGACCTTTGATGAAGCTGTAACCCAAGTGACTTACTTTGAAGTTAATCGAAGCGTGAGCCCCTTTCGTATCAATAACGTAGTCTGCTGCTTGCGCACCAAACGGAAGTGCCATAGCGATCGCTAATCCTGTAGCAAATAGTGACTTTTTCATTTTGAAGCTCCTAACATTTTTCTTAATGTGTTGTCTTTATCGATAAAGTGATGTTTAAGTGCAGCAACGGCATGTAAACCAGCAATTAGGACGATAGCCCAAGCTGCGTAAAAGTGAATTTCACCCGCCAGATCAGATTGATTTGGGAACAACTCGCCTGCGCCAGGTACGGTAAACCACTCGAATACTTCGATACCTCGACCATCCGAGGTTGAAATCAGGTAACCCGTTACGAAAATGGTAATAAGTAACAAATACATCGCACCATGCGCTAACTTAGCTGCGATGATTTCATGGTTTTTGCCTTCTGGCTTAGGAGATGCACTCATGTGCTTCCATACGATCCGGAATAACGTGACTATCGCGAGTAGGATTCCAATAGAACGATGGTAATGAGGTGCCGTACGATACCACTCGCTGTAGTAACTCAAATCGACCATCCATAAGCCGACCGCAAATAAGCCAACAATAACGATGGCTGATAACCAGTGCATCGCGCGGGTCAGAAGGTTGTAGTTTTTTACGGATGTATCCATCTCAATTCCCAAGAATTTTCTGTGTTGATATTGAATAAGAAACAACACATTAACCGATTTACTTTATATGAAACAGATTATTTACCATTATTTACATCTAGCCAATTACAGCACATCTACCAACCTGTTCGAATTTTTTGAATAAGTTAAATGTAAGAATTCATGAATTTTAGAGTTTTACTTCCTGTTCTATCTCATAAAGTTCGTCGGAAACTTCTAGCATACGGCGCTCGAATAAGGCTTTGGCATCTTCAACTCCTTTGTTGTAGTACACTGCCCCAAGCTTTTCAGTGATAAAATCAATGAGAAATTCGCAATCAAACTGACCGATTTCAATACTTAGTTCGTCTTCCATATAATCTTGAATCGCCGTTGATAATGTTTCTTTTTGTGTTCTGTCTAATTTAATCATTTACTGCTCTCTAAATTTCATCGTCCAATTATCGACCTCACGACAATCTACTCTATCCAACAATCACTAGGACTATCTAAGATATTGATGGATAGAATTCCTAATTTTGATGTTTAGATCAAGAAGTTGCCGATTCAACTTAGTCTATGCTAAAAAGACTATGCTAATTTTTTCTCATCGTTTTTATAACCGTTAAGGGATTTTCTTTGCTACTCGACTTAGTAATACAAAGTGTTAATGATTTTCAGGAAGACTGCCTCAAGATCTGCGAAAAGCACTACCCTGCGGTTCACAACCAAGGGATGAGTGAACATCATTTAGGTCTCGCGTTTTCAAGGCGGATGGAGCATACGCTTCGTCACTTTGGCCACAGCAGTGTCATTAAACCACTTGAAGTACTTAATGCTCCCGACCTTCCCCACCATTACCGCATTACTTCAGAGATTGGCACCGTGTGGGTTTTGAGTTATCACATGGTCAGTGCGGGTAAACCTTGTCGCGAAAAAATGCTTGCTTCGATAACCGAGTGGCAAAGCGAATATGGCTACGCGTTACAGCCTAACGATTTGCTTTTTCTGGTTTGTGATCACTGGATAAGTAGAAGTAAAACTAGCAGGGAGCTACTGCATTGGTGGATGGGTGAGTTACCGGATCCAATAAATGAATATACTGAACAAGGTATTACTTTATACACCAGTGAGTCACAGCTTACGCAATCGCTCAATTCTCGCTTTGATATCAACCCATGCTATATCAAATTTGGCCACCCATTACGCCGATCAAACAAACAGCAACTTGTTCGAAAATATCTCCAGCTATACGCCGTATTGCAGTGGTAGCTTAAAGATGGGAATACGTACCTTATCAATCTATCTATACATTTGTTTGATACCGCTCGATAAATCTTATTAACACTAACTAACGAGCTTGCCTCATCAGGTCGCGCGCGCTTAGATTCTTATAATCAATGAAGCTTGATGTACTCGCATCGATGATAAGCATTAATTTAGGTTGTAATAATGATGAGTATCTCGCAGCTTACTTGCTGCATTTCTAAACAGGCAGATGGACAGTACATCGCAAAATATCAAAATTTAACACTGAAAAGCGTATTTCAACCCATTTATCAAAAGGATCATTCTATTGTTGGTCTGGAAGCACTGGTAAGAATCACCGATATTGACGGCTCGACGATCCGCCCTGACTATTTTTTCCAGTCAGAAAGCATTCCGGTTTCAGACCAATTTAATGTCGAACGTTTAAGTCGCTTGATACACATAAAGAACTTTGGCCAATCGCGCTACCAACATAAGAAGCTCTTTCTCAATGTGCTTCCTACAGCAGCAGAAATGATGTTACAGGACATGTCGTACTGTCAGTTGCTCAAGCAGACCATCAGTCAGTCTCATTTGAAAACAGAGCAGATTGTGTTGGAGTTAATCGAGTTGGATGCGAACGATGAATCCTGTTTTTATCAATCAACGCAAGAACTCAGTAGATGCGGCTTTAAGCTTGCGATAGACGATTATGGTGTTAATGCATCGACAATAGAGCGAGTTGAATCTGTTCAACCTTACATCATTAAGATGGACCGTTCATTACTGGTTAAATACGAACATGGCGACCTGTCGTCACTGACAAGTGCGCTTTTATTGGCAAAAAACTTACGCGCGAAAACCGTTATCGAAGGAATTGAAACCGAGCATCAACTTAATTTAATGAAGAAACTCGGCTTCGATATGTATCAAGGCTATTACCTTGCACTTCCAGAAACGTTAGCCGTTTATGATCAAGCGAAAACAGCCTAATTCATTTGATATTTACCAAATGAACCAATTACTTAAGTTTATCAACGAATCTAAGTCATCAATAAACTTAACCCACTAAAAACTAAGTTATCGACGGTTTTTACCACGATTTTTATGGATAGCTAACTTGGCTTTAAGTTTTCGTTTTTCTGCCGAGCGACTTTTACGGCCACCACCGTGACGTTCAGGCTCGACCTCTTCGATTAAACTAGGTTCAAAACCCGCCAACCATTCTTGTGGCAATCGCTGATCCAGTAAGTTTTCAATCGCATGCAACAGATACTCTTCGTCTCGGCTCATTAAGGATACGGCAAGTCCAGAATTACCCGCTCGTCCTGTACGACCAATACGGTGTACGTAATCTTCAGCTTTAAACGGCATATCAAAGTTAATTACTTGCTCTAGTTCCTGAATATCAAGCCCTCGGGCTGCAACATCAGTCGCAATCAATGCACGTACTTTACCCTGTTTAAATTCATCCAATGCGCGTTGACGAGCACCTTGTGACTTATCACCATTAATCGACACAGCTTTTATGCCATCTAGCTTTAACTCTTTCGCCAGTTCGTCACTACCCTGTTTTGTTTTGGTAAACACCAGCACTTGTTGCCAGTTTTTTGAACCAATTAAATAGGCGAGCAATTCACGTTTACGCTTCTTGTCGACGGGATAAACTATCTGTGTAACCGTTTCAGCGGTCGTGTTTGGTGGAGTAACTTCAATTTCAACCGGAGAATCCATCAGCTTATAAGCAATGGTTTTAATGCGCTTTTCAAACGTTGCGGAAAATAGCATGATCTGTTTTTCATCTGGCAAGCGGCGTAGGATTCGTTGCAAATCAGGCCAAAATCCCATATCTAACATACGATCGGCTTCATCGAGTACAAGCGTATTCGTCTTTGAGATGTTTACATTGCCGTTAAACAAATGATCCAACAAGCGTCCAGGGGTCGCAATCAGAATGTCCGCGCCATCCTCAAGTTTTTTCTTCTGAACACCAATACTGGTACCACCGTATACACAAACAATGCGTAATGCCGTCTGGGACGCGTACTGAGACAAACTTTCGAAGACTTGTTGAGCGAGTTCACGCGTAGGTACCAAAATTAGAGCTTTTGGCGTTCCGTTCAGTTTTTCTTGCTGTACGCTTTGAATAATAGGCAGTCCAAACGCAGCCGTTTTACCAGTACCCGTTTGTGCAGCAGCGAGCAGGTTTTTTCCTTCCAGAACATGGGGAATCGACTTTTCTTGCACCGGTGTCGGAGTCACGATGTTTAATGTGCTCAGAGTTTCCACCAGATTTTGTTCAATGCCAAGGTCAGCAAAATTAACGGACATGATAAACCTCATAATTTTTGGAGCGCAGAGTTTACCAGAGCACTCCAGACCATACTACCTTTACACTCTATGCATTGATTAATTGCTGGTGGAACTCAAAGGCTTGTCGAAGCACATCACGGTATAGAAGCGGAAATTTAGCCTCTAATGTCGCATATTGTTCATCTAATACCGCGAAAGTAGTCGTCAGATCTGACATTCTAGGACTTCTTTGGGACATACGATGCAGAGCAAATTCGATATTTTCTAAATCCTGATAGGACTGAAGCCATCCACCCGTCCACATCCTGCTATGCAGAACAAGAAAACGCTCTGGCAATTGCTCGCCAACGTCTCTGTCAACGCGCTGGTAGGCAGCATTTACAAATTTATCCAGAGAGTGGTGGTGAAACGCAGACCACTGTTTAGCTAAACAGTGATCCCAAAACATATCAAGAGCAATGGGAGCGAAGCGTCGCGAAACACCAGTAAAGTGAGGCTTGCACACTTCAACAATAGGATGATGGTCTGTTATACGATCGACAAACCGATGAAGTTTGATGCCATTAGAAATATCACTTTGATACTGTTTGCTTGGATCCCCTTTCACGAAGTCTCCAAGCAAATTCCCCAATAAATGGCTGTTACAGTGATCTGCGATGTGTAGATGGGCAAGAAAGTTCATTAGACGCCATATTGCCGTTAGGCTTGATGTAACATGAACTTAGTATAACGTCTTGAGCACAGCGTTGATAATTAAGTGACACTCTACTCAGATTCGTTTTCTGAGCCAAAGTAATCCGACAAGATGATGCCAATTTCCATTGCATCTAGTAGCTCTAGGTTCTCGTCGTTTTGGTACTGGTCGCTCATTGTGACCTCCTTTGTTTTATTTTGAAGCGTACTTGCTTCTTCCTACTGACAATCTATGTCAGTGAATCCTTTTTATAATCTTTATATGACACATTCATGACAGCGAAAAGTAAAGATTTAATTTCCTATGAGCAACATCAAAGGTAATCGTTTGCATATCGGTAAGCTCTCAGCTCACTGCTTGTTTTTAACGGACAAATGACTCAAAGCCAATGTCTAGCGCCACTACATAAGTTGACTTATGTCACATATAATTAAATTAACGTTATAGATATTACATTTTTTAATGATTTGGGTCTCATGTTTTCCTCAACACTGACGATAACGAGATGAAATACCTTATATCTCAAACGGAGTGTTAAATGAGAGAAGTTGAGTTTAGAACTATAGATCGACTCTTTATTAAGATGTCTATAAATGACAAAGTCTGGGTTATCTTCCTACTGTTTCTGCTGGCTCTAACTTCGGTTGCAGGGAGCCGTTACTACAACGAAATCAACCAGTTTGAACATCAAGCAATCATTTCTGCACAGGCGAAACTTTCGGGGATCATCGACGCAAAACCAAGCAATATCTATCAAGTCGATGGCATCACAGAAGCAAATAGACAACAGCAGAGTCTATTCATAGACGGGTCTGTCACTGTTTATTCACACACTGACAACGGGGAAGTGATTAAATTAGCCGAAGATAGAAGTACAGAATATAAACAAGTTAAGTCTAATGCCCTAACCTCGCTGCTGCTTAGCTTTATTTGGGTTCTTCCATTTGCCTTGTTTTGTTACTGGGTTGCCACTTTCATTGGAGGTGCACTTTGGGTTCTTTACACTACGACTCAAAAAATTGGTGAAGGTGATCTGACGTCTCGCTTAGGCTTTCATCCGGGCCGAGACGAATTCGGTACCATTGGTTGCGCACTCGACAAATCAATGGATACGCTGACGGAGCTAGTTAATAGTGTTAAAAATAACGCGTACACGTTAAGTGAAACGTCTTCAGCTTTCGAAAAAGACATGCTATTAAGCGAAACTCAGATATCTCATCAGTATCAAACGCTCGATTCTGTCGCGACCGCGATGGAAGAAATGACGGCTTCTGCAAAAGAAGTTTCAAGTATTTCGCAACAGGCGACCTCACAATCCGATCAGGATGCGCACAAAATTGAACAAAGTCGTGGCCGCGTACAAAATGTTATTGGCGAGATAGAAACCTTATCTTCTTTCATTGAGCAAGTAGCGAATTCTGTTACCCATTTAAATGAGAACACAACGCAAATTAATGAGGTAATCACAACCATTAATGCGATTTCTGAACAAACCAATCTACTTGCGCTTAATGCAGCCATCGAAGCCGCTCGAGCGGGTGAACAAGGCCGTGGTTTTGCAGTTGTCGCGGATGAAGTACGCACACTAGCCAGCCGCACGCAGCAAGCTACTGTAGAGATTCAGGCAATGATTGAGAAGCTGCATACTGAAAGCCAAAACATCGCATCTATCACTGAACGTACAGTTAAACAAGCGCAAACCAGTAGCCATCTAATTGATGAAATTGGTCATGACATTTCTTCAATTGCTGATTCAGCGCGTTCATTAATGGACATGAGTATCCAAATTTCTACTTCAGCAGAAGAGCAAAGTGCTGTCGCCAACGACATTGCATCGGAGCTCACAGACATTCGCTCACAATCCAGCACGATTAGAGAAGTGGCGCAACAGTCAACAATTGGGGTTGCGAATTTAACCAAAGCGTCTGTTGATTTGGGAGAGGTACTTCTTCGTTATCGTACCAAGTAATAATGACTGGGCTCCTAAAAAGAGCCCAGTGTGTTTATCTGGCTTATTTTCATTTCGATTTTGTTAACCCAACATTTACAAACTGTCGACCTAATTGAAATATTTGAAGTGAATCGAAAGTTCCATTACTACCTGATGAAAGAATGTTCATCAAGATTGTGTTCCGCTATGCTTGAACATGTAGATTCCATTTGCTGCTGGAAAAACAATATGAATAATTACAAAGATACAAACAATAACGAAAACGAAAACCTTACCTGTCCACTATGCCAATGCGATGAATATTTAATTTCTGCGGATGGCGAAAAGTTCACTTGCGCGGCTTGCGGTTTTCATACGAAAAGCTTTTCTTCAATCCAATGTTTACATCAAACGCCTTACTTACAATCCAAAGTTAAACACATCCACAGCTTAAGTCGCATATGTCACTAACTACTGGTTTGATTACGATGTATGTCTTATATAGAGCAGCCTAACAACTGCTCTTTTAATTCATCAAAATGCTGAATTTTTATTACGCGTTCGTCGTCGACACGGTTAATATCTTCACCATTAAATAAATGCACTGTTTTGATACCAGCATTTATTCCAGCTTCTACACCTTTAGGCGTGTCATCTATATAGAGACAATCGCTGGGTAAAAATCCCATATTCATTGCTGAGTACATCAGCAAATCAGGCTCAGGCTTCCAGCTATTTGCATCGAACGCGGAAAACACTTTGCCTTTAAAAGAATCCAATAACCCTGTTAGTTCCAGAGCATATTCTATTTTGTCTTTCGGACCATTAGATGCGACGCAATATTCAATGTTATGCGAATCAAAAAAGCTCAGCAGTTGTTTGGCACCATCCATAGGTTGTAAGTGTCGAACGAAAAGCTTATGTAGTTCCTGGCGATATTCGGGTTCGAGTACGTCAATCGGCACATTAATATTCATTAACGCTTTGGTATCTCTTAAAATGTCGGCGAGTTTGCCACCTTTGAAGTGAGACACGCATTCATCGATAGTGAGTTCAGCACCGTACTGGTTGAATACATGAACTAAAGCCTGACAACATAAACGCTCACTATCGACCAGTGTTCCATCACAATCAAAAATCACGCACTTAACATTATTAATTGCCATTACCTTCCCCCAAACACGTTAAAAATATTGCTGAGCTTATTTTGTTTTGTAGAACAATAATATTTGAGTTTAGGATTATTTAAACGATGAACTCTGCATTTCGCAAAAATGAATTCGAAGAATTATCTTTTTTTAAATCAAGATCACCGATTTCTATCTAGTTACCGTTAAAAGTGTGAACTTTTTAATAGGATGTTCGATATATTGCGAGAGCCAATGACCAGAGCTGTAGAGAAGGGGGAAAATGTTCGAACGCAGCAACACGTATAACGTTAGAATTTGGCACTTGATTGCAAAGTTTCGTCAGTTATTAAAGGGTTAGCGATGCTGCGTTATAGAGATGGCGATGAATGTGTTAACGCTCGATAATTACTGTCTCACAAAGTTTTGCTTCGTTATCTAATCGCTTCGCTAGATCAGACTCAAATTGGCTTTTCTCTATTACATCGGCAACAGCGACATCTGAAATGAGTGTATTGCCTTCAAAATGGCTAGTGATAGCAGCGCCAATAGGACTTCCGTCTTTAAAACCGACATACAGTTCAAAATCTGGTGTCAAAATGATTTGAGTCAGGTATTCAACCACCATGTCTTTATCGTATTGCTTATCCCAGCGCTGCGATTGAAGAAGTGAAAACATAATGGTCAATCGATGGAAATCTACGAGGAAGATATCGTCAGTTTTGCACTCCGCCTCGCCGGCCAACATCGAGTCTTTATCAACGATTTGGTATTGTTGCTGTTTTAGCGTTTGAAAGTAGATGTCTCGCCCTTTCAAACTTTCGGGTGTAGGAAACTCGACTTCGACCAGATCATGCAGCCACGCGTTCTTGCGTTCTATGCTGGCTAACTGTATTTCATTCATTTACATACCTTAACAATCACAGGCTACAAAGTAGTAGCAAGTCAAAAGCGAAAGCAAATTGCGTCTTGTATCGACAACAAAATCCGTGTGGGATACCTCTGAACTTAAAAGTCGCATCGCGTAGCTTCGTTTTGAGGCTGTACCTTAGCATGAAGCCTATAACAAACCTAGCTAAAGTCCTGAGGTAACGCCAAATTTTGTTTTACTCGCTAACGTCTGATAGATTAAATCCACAAACTTTTCTCATGAAGGCCAAAATAATGAAAAAACGCATACTTGCTTTAAGCTTACTAACCCTGCTTGCCGGCTGTGGTAGTGATGAAGTTGGTGATGTATCACTGGGCATGTTTACTATGAAAGACATCAAACTCAATACGCTTGTCGATCCCGAAGTACCGGGGGTGACTTGTCACGTTGCCAGTATTGAAGCGGATTTCAGTCTTGCTGACCCAAGTGATAGCTCTATCTCTTGTCGCCAAACCGGTGAAATCACGCCTGAAATGCTAGCCAGGATTGATAAGAGTAAATCTGGCGATGTCGTCTTTAAGAAGTCAAAGAGTATCTTCTTTAAGTCGATGAAGATTCGACGCATTTATGACCCAGAAAATCAAACGCTGATGTACCTTTCATACTCTACAAAGGAGACGTCGGGGAGCTTCAAACATAGTCTATCAACTGTGCCACTCTGGGGAACAAAAGCTTACGTCGAGCCGACACAAGCAAAAACCAATTAATACCTCCTCAATTATCCTTCGAAAGCCCACCATAATGTGTTGGTGGGCAAGTTTTCTTGCAACAAAACCAGTTTAATTTCATTTTTATGTGATACAATCACACCTCTTTTTTTCTCACTCAAGAACAAGCATGAAGTTTCCTGGCCAGCGTAAATCTAAACACTACTTTCCAACTCACGCTCGTGATCCAATCGTTAACCAAATTCGACAAACACCAAAGTTATATCGTCCAACGATTGTCGGTGTAGGCCAAACCATCGTCGATATCGAAGCGCGTGTAGACGATGCGTTTTTAGAGAAGTACAACTTAAGTAAAGGACACTCTCTCGTTCTTGAAGAGAACAAAGCCGATGCACTGTACGAAGAGCTGGTTGAACAAGGCCTGATTACGCACCAATATCCTGGAGATACCATTGGCAATACGCTGCACAACTACTCAGTACTTGCAGACAGTAAATCAGTGCTATTGGGTGTCATGTCTAGAAACATTCAAGTAGGTTCATTTGCATACCGATACCTATGTAAGACTTCTTCTCGCATGAACCTTAATCATCTACAAACAGTAGATGGCCCTATTGGTCGTTGCTACACCCTTATTTCTCAAGATGGCGAGCGTACCTTTGCGATAAACGAAGGGCACATGAACCAACTTCTACCAGAAAGTATCCCAGAAGAAGTATTCAGCAAAGCATCAGCGTTGGTCGTCTCTTCTTATCTAATGCGTGGCAAAAAAGAAGATCCAATGCCACAGGCGGTACAGAAAGCGATCGATTTTGCTAAAAAGCATGATGTTCCGGTTGTACTTACTTTAGGGACGAAATACGTGATCGAAGGCAACGCTGAATGGTGGCAGGAATACATTCGTGAAAATGTATCTGTAGTTGCTATGAATGAAGAAGAAGGCGCGGCTCTAACTGGATTAACCGATCCACTAGCAGCAGCCGATAAAACGCTTGATTGGGTCGATCTAGTTCTGTGCACCGCAGGACCAAATGGCTTGTACATGGCAGGCTACACTGACGAGACAGTGAAGCGTGAAACCACGCATGACATTTTGGAAAGCAGCATTGGTGAATTCAACCAATACGAATTTAGCCGTGCAATGCGCAAATCTGACTGTAAAAATGCGATGAAAGTGTACTCTCACATTGGCCCATACTTGGGCGGACCTCTGGAAATTAAGAATACCAATGGTGCTGGCGATGCAGCACTTTCCGCACTTCTGCATGATATGGCAGCAAACTCATTCCACCAGAAAGAAGTGCCAGGTTCAGAAAAGCACGAAGTACGCTGCTTAACATACTCTTCGCTTTCCCAAATTTGTAAATACGCAAACCGAGTGAGCTATGAAGTATTAACACAGCACTCTCCTCGCCTGTCTCGTGCTCTTCCTGAACGCGAAGACAGTTTAGAAGAGGCATACTGGGATCGCTAATAGCCTGATTTTCAGTGTAAAAATTCACTTAGGTCACCTTTTGGTGGCCTTTTTGTTTTGATCTAGAGCAGTGTTTAGTTGTTTTTGCTAATATGCACCGCAAAGATTCGCATTAAATTCTTTACAGTTGGTTTTTTACCAGTATTATTCTCGCGCAAACGATTGCGTAACAGCAATGCCTTCGCTTTATGCACTACGGTTTAGTCACTTTGGGAGCATCCATGCAGTCCGACATTGAAATTTGCCGAAACACCCCTCTATCCTCAATCGATACTATTGCCGCGAATGCAGGTTTACAGCCTGATGAATATGATACGCACGGCAAACACAAAGCCAAAGTTCATCCAAGATGTTTAAACCGTCTCAAAGAAAACAAAGACGGTAAATTAGTATTAGTCACGGCCATAACACCAACGCCACTCGGCGAAGGTAAGACAGTCACAACTATCGGCCTTGCACAAGGGTTAGCAAAGTTAAACCAATCCGTGATGGCCTGCATCAGACAGCCTTCTATGGGACCAGTATTTGGAATCAAAGGTGGTGCGGCCGGCGGTGGTTACTCTCAAGTCGCACCGATGGAAGAGTTAAACTTACATTTAACTGGCGATATTCACGCCGTTACCGCTGCTCATAACCTTGCATCAGCCGCGCTAGATGCTCGTCTATACCACGAGCAACGTGAAGGCTACGATGCATTTGAAGCTCGTACTGGTTTAAAAGCGTTAAAAATAGATGTCGACAGTATCACGTGGAAGCGCGTGATGGATCATAATGATCGCGCACTACGCATGGTAAAAATTGGTCTAAACGAACCAGGTAAAACCATTAATGGCATCGAAAGAAGCGAAGGTTTCGACATTTCTGCCGCATCAGAACTCATGGCAATCATTGCACTCGCCAAAGATTTAGCAGACCTGCGTAAACGAATCGGACGAATTGTTGTTGCTTATGATTTAGATGGCCATCCGGTGACGACTGAAGACCTTCAAGTCGCGGGTGCTATGGCAGTAACGTTGAAAGAAGCCATTGCGCCTACACTAATGCAGACTTTAGAAGGTGTCCCTACTCTTATTCACGCAGGTCCCTTTGCGAATATTGCTCACGGCAACTCTTCTATCATCGCTGATGAAATTGCACTAAAACTTTCTAGTTACACTGTAACTGAAGCCGGTTTTGGATCGGATATGGGGCTGGAGAAAGCATGCAATATTAAAGCAGCAGCCTCAAACCACGCTCCTGATTGTGTGGTGATTGTTGCCACCTTACGTGGCCTAAAAGCGAATTCGGGGCATTATGATCTTCGTCCAGGCGCTGCTATTCCTGAATCGATATTTAATCCTGATAAGCCAGCGCTAGAAGCCGGATTTGAAAACCTGAAGTGGCATATAAATAACGTTAAGAAATACGGCCTTCCTGCCGTTGTCGCGATCAACCAGTTTCCGCAAGACTGCGAACAGGAACTCTCCGTACTCCGTCAGATGATTCGTGACTACGACCCAAGTGTCAATGTGGCCATCAGTACCGCTTTTTCAAACGGTGGTGAAGGTACCGTAGAGCTCGCTCAATTTGTGGTAGAAGCATGCAATACTCAAACGGATTTCCGCCCGCTTTATACAAAAGAACAAAAGCTGGAAGAGAAATTAATGTCGGTTTGTGAAGCTGGGTATGGCGCGTCAAATGTCGAATTGAGTGATCTGAGCATTTCACAGCTTAAGAAGTTTGAAGCTTTAGGTTTTAATGACCTCGCAGTGTGTATTGCAAAAACACCACTTTCTATCACTACCGACTCCAGCGTCAAAGGGGCTCCGCGTGGATTTACGGTTCCAATACGTGAATTACGTTTATGCGCTGGCGCAGGGTTCATTTATGCACTATCAGGCAGTGTGATGACGATGCCAGGGCTTCCGGACAAACCTGCATTTATGAACTTGGATTTAGATGAGGAAGGCAACATTATTGGTTTGTCATAACAACACTACGTCCTGTCATTTAAATTAAACCTCATTATAGAGAGCGTATATCGCTCTCTATCTCATTGTTTCGGCATTACTTTACATTGTAAATTCTTCATACTTTTAAACGGCCATTCTAGTGCATCAATATGGTGCATACTATTTTTACCCTTCCCTAAAATAGGGCATTATTTGTCTGTATTTAAATTAATCTTATTGATTTATAAAAATTTATTCTATGGCTCGATTCTTGTACTAAAGTTGCATTAGAACATAAACACACTAATACCTGTCATTCAAAATGCCGTTTGCTTGGAACCACCTCTCCCCGGTTCAGCACTATTTTGGGTCATGTATTACAAGGGAAAGGGAACATTATGCAAGACGCACTCGCCGTAATTTTAGCTGGAGGTGTGGGCTCCAGACTTAGCCCACTGACTGATGACCGCGCCAAGCCGGCTGTACCATTTGGTGGTAAATATCGCATCATCGACTTCACTCTAACTAACTGTCTAAATTCAGGTTTAAGAAAAATCTTAGTCCTAACACAATACAAGTCTCATTCGCTACAGAAGCACCTTCGTGATGGTTGGTCGATCTTTAACCCAGAGCTTGGTGAATACATCACCGCCGTCCCTCCTCAAATGCGCAAAGGTGGTGCATGGTATGAAGGTACCGCAGATGCCATCTATCACAACTTGTGGTTGTTGTCCCGAAATGATGCAAAATACGTCGTTGTATTATCTGGCGACCACATCTACCGAATGGATTACGCGGCCATGCTGGAAGAGCACAAAGAAAAAGGCGCTAAACTTACCGTCGCGTGTATGGATGTACCAGTAGAAGAAGCGACGGCGTTTGGCGTGATTGGTACTGCGGAAAATGGGCTGGTTAAGTCCTTTATAGAAAAACCATCAAATCCGCCTACTCTGCCTGAAGATCCCTCTAAGAGTCTTGCGTCCATGGGCATTTACATTTTTGATATGGACGTACTTAAAGAAGCGCTTCGCGAAGATGCAAATAATGAAAACTCAAGCCATGACTTTGGTAAAGACATCATTCCAAAATTAATTGATTCAGAATCGGTATACGCTTACAAGTTTTGCGGCAGCAAAGGACGTGTTGATAAGGACTGCTACTGGCGAGATGTTGGTACGATTGACTCGTTCTTTGAAGCCAATATGGACTTATTAGAACCCGTTCCGCCAATGAATTTATACCAGTCGAACTGGGCCATTCGTACTTATGAGCCTCAATTTCCACCAGCACGAACCGTTTCATCCGCAACAGGTAATGAAGGCATTTTCATCAACTCTATCATTGCCAATGGTGTGGTCAATTCTGGTGGATCAGTCCAGCACTCCATTATTTCCTCCAACGTTCGCATTAAAGACAGCGCGACCGTCGTAGACAGCATTCTATTTGATGATGTTGAAGTTGGTGAAGGCTGCCAGCTAGTTAACTGCATCATCGACAAGCACGTTCGAATCCCACCGAACACTCAAATTGGACTAAATAAAGTAGAAGACGCTAAAAGGTTCCGAATTTCAGAGAAAGGGATTGTTGTTGTTCCTGAAAGTTATACGTTTTAATTCAACGACTCTTTCTGCTTAATCAAAAAAAGCGCACGATTGATATCGTGCGCTTTTGTGTTAGTGGTCAGATAAAATCTTAGATATTACATACCGTAGACCAGCTACCATCACTACCCGGCACAGAAGACGTCCACCAGTTTGCTTGGTATACCACACCGTCGTAAATCACCTTATCACCTTGATTGGCATGACTTGGATTACCAGCCCAATCCGTTTGAGGAAGATCTGGGTATGTTACCAGACCGGCAGTGTCACAAGTTCCTGGCTCTGTCGTACCGCCATCCCCACCCGTGCCCGAGGCTAAATCACCAATTGGCAAGTCTGGCTGCTCGAATTTAAACGCAAACTCTTTACCGCCAGAAATAACCGTATAGTTCGCTGGCCCCGAAATTGGCAGGTAATAAACCATGTCTAACTCATAGGTTCCGCCTGCTGGAAGTTCTTTCCACGTAGGTAGTGAGAAAGAGACACGATGCATTACGCCATCCAAACCGCCAATATTGTTTGCACGAGTATGGCCAGAAGCGATAACTTTCAAACCACCACCAGACTGGTCTTTCGCATTGTCCGGCGCGGATACAGGAATATCAAACTGGAACTCGGTACCTCCGGGAATAGCTTGGCCAGTATTGTTGGTAAAGGTAATTTTAGGGTTAATTGGGTAGTTTTGGTCACCAACTTTAAAGCCGCCAACGCTCACTGTAATATCGACTGCTTCTGTCGGAAGCGCACCCATAGCAACTTTATTACCGTATGGTGTTGCGGATTTAAACTTGTCGTAAATGGCTTTTGTCATGGTGTTACCCATGTGATATTCACCATTCCCCGCAGCACACGCCTGCTCGGTTGCATCGACAGAAGTTCGGTTACCATTTTCATCAATTAGATAACAGTTGTAGTCACCTGCCAGTTCCCAGAACATAATGCCACCGATCTCTTTGTCGATAACGTAGTCCGCTTTAACTTCGATGGATGCTTTATCTTCCGTAGACAGGAATACACTCTTATCTGCATTCCACAACCACGGGGCTACCGCTACGTCATCATAATGACGAGTGTACGTGCCGACGAGCTGGTCAGTAGGATCATTTACAGGATCAAGACCGTATGCCTCTGCGTAAGAACCCCAGATACCTTTCTCCAAGTTCTTCGCATGCCACATAGGGTTAGAACCGGCCCCCATTTCGTTTCCGGCTGGGTCTAAATCATGCCACATGTTGTCGATACCCATCGCACCATGACCACAATTGTTGCTTTCACCTTCGCTTGTACCTGCCGCACATTCAGACTGGTTAGGTAGCGCAGCACGGCCCCATAAACCATTTTCACCGCCAGTGACGCCTTGCCAGCCACGAGTGTAGTAAGGAACACCAATGTTAATTCGGCCTGCTGGCATAGATCCACGGAAGTAATGGTAAGCCCAATCCGTGTTCAGGTAACCGATGCCACCATAAGCTGCCGTACCATACACATTCCACTGAGCAAGCTCCGAGTCTTTCCCTGTATCAAACAGTGCAGCGTTGTGACCGACATGGTCGTTCCAGGCACCATGTAAGTCATACGACATAATGTTTACGTAGTCCAGATACTTAGTTACGTCGAACGTTTCCATGCCGCGCAGTAAGTAGCCTGATGACGGTGCGGCAATGGTCAACATGTAATGAACACCATCCTGAGCCGAAGCCGCATCTAACTTCTCGCGCAGTACTTTCATCAACTCTTGGTAAGAGGCCCAAAGGTACGCACGTCTTGGCTCCATAAAATCTGTATCATAAGGGTTGCCAGCACCAGCCATCGATGTTGGGTATTCGTAATCAATATCCAATCCATCGAATTTATACTTACGCATCATTTCCACAGCAGACGACGCAAACTTTTCAATGCCTGCGTGATTAACTGAGCCGTCAGCATTGGTTGTCAAAGTGTAGAAACCACCGTCTGCAACACGCTCACCAGTGGTATCAAAATGGCCACCGGTTTCTGCCCAACCACCGATTGAGATTAACGTCTTAACATCATGTTTTTGCTTATAGGTTGCCAGTGCACCAAAGTGACCTTGGAAACCCAAAGTAGGATCGACTTCTACACCAGGCCACGTTTTTCCGGTTGCAGGGTTGGCTGGATCATTGACATCACCCACATTAACCTTGCCATCAGAGCCAATACTGACGAACGCGTAGTTGATATGAGTTAATTGCTCCCATGGAATGTCTTTTACAAGATACGTAGACTGTAGGTCATCACCACTACGCCAACTGGTGAAGTAACCAATCACACGACGAGGATGATCTGCGCCCATCTTCTCACGCCCTTCTTCGTCGTAGATCGTACAATAAGGAACGTCGACACCAGAAGTTTGGTATAACCCATCAGGACGACAGTTAGATGCCACTGAGCCACCATCCACATTCAGAGTGAGTAATGAAGAATCTGTAGCGTCACCAGCATCATCTGTCGCTTTTGCATAGACCGCCAGAGAACCCGATTGTGAAGGAGTAACGTCTAAAGAGTATGGTGCACTTGTCGCGGTTCCTGCTAATACGCCTGCAATGTAAAAATCAACTTTAGTCACGGTACCATCGGCATCGGCTGCATTGGCAGTCAACGTTACACTACCACCTAGCTCTATTGAGGATGTTGAAAGCGTGAGATCAACGGTTGGCGCTTCGTTACTCGCTTGAGAATTTTGAACAGTGAGGGTGACACTGCTTGCTGAACTCACTGCACCAGCATCATCATACGCCAATGTTGAGAAATTATGTTGCCCTTCTGTGGCAGTCCAAGAGGCTGAGAAAGGCGCTGAATTGGACTGTCCAACAATGACACCATCGACAAGGAATTCTACTTTACTTATTGTGCCGTCTGAGTCTGCCGCATCAGCAGATAAAGTTACAACTTCCCCTACGAAAACAGTGTCTGACGCAGAAGGTGAAGTCAAGGCAATAGTTGGGGCGGTGTTTTGTGGTGGTTCAACCTGGTCTGTATTTTCACAAGCCCCCAAGTTTTCCCATTCCCCCCACTCACCAGACTGTGAAGGGTTATTATTCTGTGTCCAATGGCGAGCTTCGTATCCATTACCTTCGAACTTAACCTGCTCACCACCTGTATAAATTGTTGATGACTCCCAAACCTCCAATGGAGAGCAATCAACGGCAGCATAACTGTTAAAAGCCATGAGACAAGAAGCCGTCAGCGTACTAAGCGTAAAAACACTTTTCACTGCTTTCCCGTTTTTAAGGTGCATTTTCCCTTTTCCTTAAGTTATTGTTAAAAAATAAACAAACGTGCTTGTAGCACGCATTTACACTTTTATTTCGAAGTAAAATAACTTAAGTACAGTTTTTAAAAATCACCTCTCACTGTGATCAATTTTCGGTGTCACTTCTCAACAATCCACTACAATGTTGCAAATATGTATCAATCACTTGGCAGCAATCGCTAATTTTTTAGCTCAAATAAATAAGTCCGTCGAAAATTAATAAAACAGGCGAAAAAAGTTATAATTTTTGACTCAAGATCACTAAGACTTTGTTGCTCTTGGCGTTTCATTAAAGTGACGCTTGTACTCACGACTGAACTGGGACGGACTGCTGTAACCCACCAGTCGAGCCGCATCATTCACTCTCCGTCCTTCTAATTGAATTAAGTCACGAGCTTTATTAAGTCGCACTTTTTTGATGTATTGCAGAGGAGATTCAAGCGTCACGCTACGAAATGCCTGATGAAATGCAGAAATACTCATGTTCGCTTCTTCCGCGAGCGTCTGTACGTTGAGTTGTTCATGGTATGCCTGATGAACACGGGTTAACGCTTTTGCCACCCTTGCATAAGAGCCCTCCTGATGAGCGAGCTCAAATAACACATACCCTTCCTTGCTGACTAAGGTGCGATACACGATTTCCTCGAGTAGAAGATCACCTAAAATTGCCACGTCCAGCTCATTGCAAAGTGCACTCATCAATCTTTTACACGCATCCAGCATACTCGAGTTCATTTTGACGGATTTAAGTCCACATAGAGAGCTATCTGAGCAGGTATTACTGTAATTTTGAGCTTCTAGTTTTTTGACGAGTTTGTTCAATAGCGCTGGTGAGATGTCAATTGAGATTCCCAACAATGGCTCGTCGTTGGATGCAAACGCTTCACACTCCAATGGCATCGGTACACCAACGACAAGATAGTCATCTGGACCATATTGAACAGGTGTCGAACCTATATGGATGTTTTTGTGTCCTTGGCCTAAAACAATGATCCCAGATTGATAAACAAACGGCTGCCGGTTGTTTCCCTTACTACTGCGATAAAACCATACCCCTTCAATCGCGGTTTGTTTGATCCCTTCCAGTTCATGTAAATCATGCTGATCAACATACTGCTTCATAATTTCTGCTAATGAACTCATCCAGACCCTCCACAAGTAACCATACTTTTCTCATTTTGCGGTGATATTGAGTAATATACACTCACTTAAGCAATATATTCTATCAGGCAATGATTAATTTTGTAGAAATAGGCAAGTTATTTCCAGAAATGAGCCTACTACTTCCCACCACACAGTACTAATATGCACGTATTCAATCTCCTCAACAAAGAAACAAGAGGCCTGTAATGAACTTTTCTTATGTCAACCCGACCAAAATTTACTTTGGTCAGAACCAAATCGCTTCAATTAAAGAAGCCATCCCTGCAAACCAAAAAGTACTGGTCATTTACGGTGGTGGTTCTATCAAGAAGAATGGTGTTTATGATCAAGTAGCGGATGCGTTACAAGGCCATGAGTGGTTAGAGTTCTCTGGCGTAGAGCCAAACCCGACCAAAGAAACGTTAGACAAAGCCGTAGAGATTGTGAAAACACAAAACGTCGAGTTTATTCTTGCCGTAGGCGGTGGTTCTGTTATTGATGGTTCGAAGTACGTGGCAGCAGCGTCTAAATATGATGGTGACGGTTGGGATATCCTGATTGGTCAACATCAAGTGGAAGAAGCGCTACCGTTAGCAGCGATTTTAACACTACCTGCAACGGGCTCTGAATCCAACATGGGCGCTGTTATCACCAAAGCAGAAACTCAAGATAAACTTCCGTTCATGTCACCGGCGGTACAACCAAGATTTGCCGTTCTTGACCCAGATGTGATGAAAACACTGCCAGAACGCCAGTTAATCAACGGTATTGTGGATGCTTGGGTACACGTTTGTGAACAATACTTAACGTTACCAACAGGTGCAATGGTACAAGACGGGTACGCAGAGACCTTGCTAAAAACGCTAAAAACACTAGGTGAACAATTTGCCGAGCGCGATGACGACAAATGGCGTGCAAACCTTATGTGGTCAGCGAATCAGGCGCTGAACGGTCTCATTGGTAGCGGTGTGCCTCACGATTGGGCGACGCACATGATCGGTCACGAATTGACTGCAGTTTGGGGTGTCGATCACGCGCGATCACTTGCGATCATTCAACCATCTCTGCTTCGCAACCAAATGAAGTTCAAGCGATCGAAGCTGGAACAAATGGGCCGAAATGTATTTGCGTTAGAAGCGAGTGATGATCTTGCTGAGCGCACTGTTCAGTTGATTGAAGATTTTTATCACCAACTAGGTGTTGCAACCAAACTTGAAAATTACGGTGATGACCGCCAACAGGCAATTAATACGGTCATCGAGCAATTAGAAAAACACGGTATGACCGTCCTTGGTGAAAACCAAGCCATTGACCTTGCTACTAGCCGCGAAATTCTAGATTTAGCCATCGCGTAAGAGCGGTTTTCAGACCGACTGATATAACGTTGCGGTATTGTGCATACAAAGTCACAATACCGTTTTTTATGCTACGCTTTAAAAATATGAGTTTTGATATCTAGGCTTTTAAGGCTAAATGTAACGTTAATAAAAGCAATACTCCTTAAGAGCTCGAAAATACTAAAAATAATATAATTTTAAAGCGGCAGCTTAGCGTAAATAAAAATATGAAAGAGTTAGTGTCCTACTTGGATATCTTGCTCAGAGCGATAGCACCATGCTGCTTAGTTTGTCTATTCAAGAGAACAATCTATGTGGCTAGTCGTTGTCGTATTGGCATCCTTGCATATTATGAGTATTCGTCACGGTCCGAAGTGGCTGTTTTACGCATCAAAACCGCTCCCGCTTCTCTTAATGATTGGCATTTTGATCACATCCGAAGCCACCCATCTACCCTACACCCAATGGATTTTATTAGGTCTGTCGCTCTCCCTGTTTGGAGACATTTTGCTTATGTTACACAGAAACAAGTCACTGCTAGGATTCAGTGCATTCTGTTTAGCCCATTTATCCTACTGTTTTAGTTTTGCACTCATCTCCGCTTGGCATATCACACCCTGGTTACCCATCGCCATCTTTGGTTTAGGTGGTTGTATTTATATGTTTTTTAGACCGAGTCTGGGAAAGCAGAAATTACCCGTAGCAATCTATATACTGGTTTTGATGGCGATGAGTTGGATGGCACTGGAATACTATTTAAGTGGTCAGACTCAGTCCTCATCCTTTGCTATATTGGGATGTTTACTCTTCGTTATTTCCGGAATGGTATTGGCGTTCGGACGCTTTGACGGTCAATCCATTTTTTCCCGTCAGGTAGTCATGGTGACCTATTACTCAGCGCAAACTCTTATTACGATGTCGGTAATCGCCATTGTGATTCGTACCCCTTATCTAACTGTTATCAATGCATAATCGGCATTGTTAGACGCAGTGTGTAGAAAGCTCTATCGTTCCATTCTTATTCAAATATGTGTTCACACTAACTGAAATCAAGTTCATGACTTGCTATGTTTAGGTCATCGTTACCCTAAAAGCGTGAACTTTTTGAAAGAGACTACTCCTGTCGTTGAGTTTAACAACGTAAACAAATGGTATGGTGATTACCACGCTCTCAAAGATATCAACTTTTCTGTCCACTCAGGTGAAATCGTTGTTGTGTGTGGACCGTCAGGGTCAGGAAAATCAACGCTTATTCGCTGTATTAACGACTTAGAGTCGATACAAGAGGGGCATCTTTACGTTTTTGGACAACCCGCACGCAACAAAGGGATCAAGCCAGGAAAAATAGGCATGGTGTTTCAGCACTTTCACCTTTTTCCACATCTGACCGTACTCGAAAACCTTATGCTCGCGCCCATGCGAACACTAAAACTTTCAAAACAACAAGCGGAACAGCGCGCACGTCACTATCTCAAACGTGTCGATATTGAAGAGCAAGCAGAGAAGTACCCAATTCAATTGTCAGGTGGGCAACAACAAAGAGTT